>JAZREC010000020.1:0-9173 GCA_045660605.1 Clostridia bacterium | reverse complement strand
ATCCGCAACTTTGCACACCCAAAGAGAACACAGAAAATCACCATGGATGGCAGAGGCGTGGAGCATGAGACGGTAAGGGGTGTCAATGTCTTTATGGCATCATACCTTGTTATATTTGCAGTATCGCTTCTTATCATTAGTCTTGATAATATGGACTTTACCACCAATTTTACCGCAGTTACTGCAACAATCAACAATATAGGTCCTGGTCTCAGTAAGGTTGGCCCCACGGGGAACTTCTCGGAGTTTTCCCATCTGTCCAAGCTGGTGTTTATCTTCGATATGCTTGCGGGCAGACTTGAGATATTCCCGCTTCTTGTTCTCTTTTCGCCTTACGCGTGGAAAAAGTAAAAAAATTCTTGACAGAAAGGCTATTATGTGCTATAGTATTTATCAAACGCAGTGAAGCGGAATAGTACGCAGTTTATATCTGCCTCAAAGAGAGATGTCGGTCGGTGCGAGACATTGGGGAGTATCTGCAGAACTCACCGCAGAGCGGCCGTCCTGAAAATCAGTAGGGACCGACGGGAACTCCCGTTACAGAGTTAAGATGTGTCAGCATCCAAAGCGCATCCGTCAGGGATGAAGAAGAGTGGTACCGCGGAAGAATGTTTTATACGCTTTCGTCTCTTTGTTTCTCAAGGAGATGCGAGCGTTTTTTTATTGCTTAGCGTCTTAGTATTTTTAAGAAAGAAGGGTTTTTATGAAAAAAATCAATATCTCGGACATTACCTTAAAGGAGCTTTCGATGGACAGAGAGGTATCTCTGCTGTTTCGCGAAAAGACCGCAATTGCCAACTGCAGTGCATCAATAGGTGTTGATGCTATAGAACTGGCAGCCATAAAGAGCCTTAGAGAAGATACAATAATATATAAGACTGTTTCAGCTAATATAAAGGATACTGTTGTTGCTATTCCTGTAGGCTTCAGCGAGGAAGAGACTGAAAGTGCATGGGAATGTGTAAAGGATGCGGCAAAACCCAGACTTCAGGTAGAGGTTCCTGCATCTACTGTGCAGATGGAATATAATTATCATATGAAAGCAGACAAAATGCTTTCCAAAATCAAGGAGCTTACAGTTAAGGCACGCTCTATTTGTGAGGATGTTGAGTTTGTTGCGCTCGATGCAACAAGAGCAGACAGAGATTTTCTTATAAATGCGGCAAAAGAGGCAGTTTCGTGCGGAGCAGGAGTTGTTACAATATGCGACGATGCGGGAGTTTCGCTTCCCGATGAAATTGCGTCTCTCACAAAGGCTGTCTCAGAAAGCGTTGATGCAGATGTATATGTCAAGGTTTCCGACCGTATAGGGATGGCGGTTGCAAATGCAATTTCGGCTGTATCTGCAGGTGCAAAGGGATTAAAGTGCACAATGGCAGGTAAGGATACACTTTCCGTCGGCGAGCTTTCTGATGCGGTTTCTGCAAGAAGCGATGTTCTTGAGTGTGAGCTTAGCCTTAAGAATACAAAAATACACTCGAGCATAGACGACTTGCTCTCTTCCATAAACCATACCCATTACGAAAGCATGGCAGAGGTTAGCGAAAAGAAGAAAATTCTTCTCGACGAGGACAGTACGATTTCTCAGGTTGCGCAGTCTGCGGGAATACTTGGATACGACCTTTCCGACGAGGATGTGGGAAATGTCTACAGGGCACTTGGCCGTGTATGCGAAAAGAAGGGCGCAGTAGGCGCCAAGGAATTTGAGGCTCTTATTGCAAGCTATGCAATGCAGGCACCGTCCACATATCATCTGGAAAGCTATACCACAAACTGCAGTAATCTCACCAGCTCCATGTCTCAGGTTACATTAAGATGCGGTGATGAGGTGCTTTGCGGTGTAAGCACAGGCGACGGACCGATTGACTCTGCATTCCGTGCGATTGAGCAGAGCATAGGCCACCACTATGAGCTCGACGACTTTCAGGTTCAGGCGGTAACCGAGGGCAAGGAGGCTCTTGGTTCTGCATTGGTGAGACTTCGCAACGGCGGTAAGCTCTATTCGGGCAACGGTATTTCCACCGACATTGTTGCGGCAAGCATCAGAGCATATATCAACGCCCTCAACAAGATAGTTTTTGAGGAGGCATGACAATGAAAATTGTTTTTTCTACAAAGAATGTAAACAGAGCTTCGTTTCTCGATATGTGCCGTTATGCATATGACTACGGCTATACGGGTTTTGAAATATATGATGCTGTTAAAGAAAGAAAACAGCATCACGACAGTATCCTGCGAGGTGACAGGGTATCCGATGCCAAGCGTAAGCTTGTCAACCGCTCTCTAGGTGTTTCTGCACTTACATACCCCGTGTCGCTTTGCGATGCAAAGGCAGAAGAGCTTCTTCGCTATGTGGATATGGCAAGAAATGCAGGGATAGAGAACATCATAGTCCGCATGGACTGTGAGATGCCGTTTGAAGAGCTTTCAAATGTGCTTTCTCCCGCTATTGCAAGGGCAGAAAAATCAGATGTCCGCATACTTCTTGAAACCGTGGGATACCTTGCGGATACAGAAAAGGCTATCGAGGTTATAAACTTCCTGTCTTCTGCATCAGTCGGAGCCGCATGGAATGTACGTGCAACATATTTTGATGCTCACGAAAGTGCCGAGACAACAATAAAGAGCCTCGGTGCATATATCAAATATGTCCGCCTCGGTGACAAAAAGGACGGCAAAACTGTTCTCATAGGCGAGGGCGAGCTTCCTGTAAACTCGTTTATCAATGCACTCACATCGCTTAACTTTGACGGTTATATCTGCGTTCAGTGGAACGAAGAAATCAACGACGCAGATATCGTGCTTACTCACTTTGCAAATTATATTTCTTCGCTTGGCAGACAGAAGAAGGACTATGACCGCGCTTTCTACAACCGCTCGGGCACAGGAACATTTGTATGGCCCAAGTATGAGATAATAGACGCCACCTTCTCGGATGTGCTCGATACCATGGTTAAGCATTATCCTGACCAGTGGGCATTCAAATATACAACACTTGATTATACAAGAACCTATACCCAGTTTAGGAGAGATGTGGACGAATGTGCGGCGGCACTCATATCTCTGGGTGTAAAGGCAGGAGACCATGTTGCAGTATGGGCGACCAATGTTCCCGCATGGTTTATAACCTTCTGGGCAACTACAAAAATCGGTGCGGTACTTGTAACTGTAAATACCGCATACAAAATCCACGAGATAGAATATCTCTTAAAGCAATCTGATACACATACTCTTGTAATGATAGAGGAGTGTAAGGATATCAATTACAAGGAAATTATAGAGGAGCTTTGCCCTGAACTAGAAGGCTTAAATCCCGGCGAGCCGATATATTCAAAGAAGCTTCCGTTCTTGCGCAATGTCGTAACTGTGGGATTTTCCATGCAGGGCTGTCTCACATGGGAGCAGATGCTCTCTCGCTCTTCGATGGTTCCTCACGAGGAAGTAAGACGCCGTGCATCTCTTGTTAAGCCCGATGATGTCTGCAACATGCAGTATACCTCGGGTACAACAGGCTTCCCCAAGGGTGTAATGCTCACCCACCGCAATATTGTCAATAACGGTAAGACCATAGGCGACAGAATGGATTTGTCTACGGCTGACCGTATGATGATACAGGTTCCGATGTTCCATTGCTTCGGAATGGTGCTTTCCATGACATCAATGATGACCCACGGCGGTACGCTGTCTCCGATGCCGTACTTCTCGCCAAAGTCATCACTTGCTTGCATCAATGATGAGCATATTACCTGCTTTAACGGAGTGCCTACAATGTTTATTGCACTCTTTAACCATCCTGATTTTGCAAAGACAGATTTTTCGTATATGCGAACAGGCATAATGGCAGGAGCTAACTGCCCCGCAGATCTTATGCGCCGTGCCGCAGACGAAATGAATATGAAAGAAATTATTTCTGTTTACGGACAGACCGAGGCATCCCCCGGCTGTACAATGGGTGAGGTTAATGAGGACATAGACCACAGAGTAGAAACTGTAGGAAGTCCTTTCCCGGGTGTTGAATGTAAGGTAATTGACCCCGAGACAGGCGAGGAGCTTCCCGACGGCGAAAGCGGAGAGTTTGTTGCAAGAGGCTTTAATGTAATGAAAGGCTATTACAAGATGCCTGAGGCTACCGCACAGACAATAGATGCGGACGGCTGGCTTCATTCGGGAGATATATGCTGCCGTACACCGGACGGTTACTTCAAGGTAACAGGAAGACTCAAGGATATGATTATCCGAGGCGGAGAAAACCTCTACCCAAGGGAAATAGAGGAATTCTATTTAACCAACCCCAAGGTAAGAGATGTGCAGATAGTAGGTGTTCCCGACGAAAGATACGGCGAGGAATGCTGTGCATGGATTATACTTCATAAGGGAGAGACCGCAGACGAAAACGAAATGAAGGAGTTTGGAAACGCATCTATAGCAAGACACAAGGTTCCGAGATACTTCTTGTTTGTGGACGAATTCCCGATGAATGCAGCAGGCAAAATCCTCAAGTACAAAATGAGGGATATGTCTAAGGAAATGCTTGGACTTAACTAAAAACGGACACTTCAAGAACCCCTTTTTATAGTATGTCTTGTTTAATTGAAGGAGAATAAACATGAAAATTACAGTTCTTGATGCAGCAACCTTGGGAGACGATATTTCGCTCGATTGTCTCAGGAAACTGGGCGATTGCGACATATATAATTCAACAGATGCATCTCTTGTAAAAGAAAGAATAGCCGAAACCAATGTCGTAATACTCAACAAGGTAAAGCTTAACGAAACCAACCTTTGTGACGCAAAAAAACTGCGTCTTATTTGCGTATGTGCAACAGGCTATGACAACATAGATGTGGATTATTGCAGAGGGAGAGGTATTGCGGTATGCAATGTTGAAGGCTATTCCTCCCACAGCGTTGCTCAGACTACAGTGGGAATGGTTTTGTCTCTGTGGTCGCATCTTGCAGAGTACAATAATTTTGTCACAAGCGGAAAGTATTCAAAAAGCGGTGTCGCAAACAGGCTTACCCCCGTATACCATGAGATATGGGGCAGAACATGGGGTATAGTCGGCTACGGCAATATAGGCAAAGAGGTCGGAGATGTTGCAAAGGCACTCGGTTGCAGGGTTATTGTCTGCAAGAGAACCCCTCTTAAAGATGTCGAGTGCGTGGATATAGACACTCTTTGCAGAGAAGCGGATATTATAACAGTGCACACGCCCCTAAGCGACGGAACAAAGCACTTAATCAACGAAGACAGGCTCAGCAAGATGAAAAACCATGCAGTTCTTGTCAATACGGCAAGGGGACTTGTAACAGATGAAACTGCGGTTGCAAAGGCAGTTTCGGAGGGCAAAATCGGTGCATTTGGTACAGATGTGTATTCTTTGGAGCCTCTTAGTGAGGAAAGCCCCTTGTATAACATAAAAGACCTTAACAATGTAATGCTTACACCGCATATGGCATGGGGAGCACAGGAATCAAGGAAGCGTTGTATAAGTGAAGTTTGTGAAAATATAAAAGACTTTGTAAACGGCGGAACAAAAGGAAGAGTGGATATATAAAAATTCTTTTTTCTATCTATTGCAGGGCTGTAAAAAACATTGTATTGTTTTTGCAGCCCTTTTTCTTTGAGGGGGATAGTAAAAAAAGATTCACATTCCCCTTTTTAAAACACTTGTGTGATTTGTATAAAAACCTCATCAATTTCTGTCAAAAAACCCCATACGCAACTGCCTCAAAACTATTGACATTTCGGGCATAAAAGTGTACAATATACCATGTATAGTTGTTTTATTTTGAATTTTTGTACCCATCGGGCAAGACCCGTTGGACAGGGTGAGAAAATGAATAAGAAAAAGATTAAAATAATACTTATTGTTATCCTTGCCGTCATACTCGCTGTGCTTATTGCTGTAGGCATAAGGTTCAAAAATACCGCAGGTGTGGTGTTTGACTGGGATAACATAGTGTCTTTTGTCAATTCTGTACGGTATAACAACGATGACCTTGAGACCAAGCTTAAGGACAATCAGACCAAGATGGAAAAGCTTGCAGAGGAAAGTCCCCATATTAACATCAGGGGAGACCTTACAGAAGAGGAAAAGACAGCACTTAATGAAGGCAAAATTACCAAGGATGACGCGGTAGAAATCATAAAGGGAGATTCGACCCTCAAGGAGATACTTGTTACCAAGGAGAATACAACAGAGACATTAGCGGACGCTCCGAAGCAACCAACGAGCGGGGATGCGCCTCCGCCAAAGGAACCTGAGCCAGAGGCAGATAATGTGCCAAAGGACAGAGTATCGGAGATAGTTGCCGAGCTTTATGTAATACAGGCAGATTTTCTTGCAAGGCTTGAGGGAGTAGGCGACAGCGCCTATGCGGATTACAAGGCTACTCATTATGACAGGTCGCAGGTTGCGTCGATTGTAGACAGCTACATGGGTACTGTCACAGCATTGGAAGCCGAGTGCGACAATACAATCAAAGCACTTTTGGATGAGCTTTCGCAAGAACTCCAAAAGGTTGGCGGAGATCAGAATATGGTCAAGGAAATACGAAACTTCTACTATAACGAGAAGAGCCTTAAGAAATCGTATTACCTAAACAAAATGTATCAGGAAGATTATAAATAATTCAGGAGGAGATAGCAAATGAAATCAACAAACAGACTTTTGGCAATATTGCTTGTTCTTGTTATGGTTATAGGAACTATGCCGATATTTGCCTTCGCAGCACAGACAGAGGCATTTTCGGATTTCCCTGTGGGAACATGGTCCGAGCAGGCTATGACGGCTGCAGTAAACAACGGACTTTTGAAAGGTAAGGGAGACGGCACTATTGCCCCCAAGGATTACCTCACAAGAGCGGAAGTTGCAACAATTATCAACCGTGCATTCGGTGCAACGGTAAAGGCAGACATATCCGGCTTTACAGATGTGAGTGCAGATGATTGGTATTATGCAGAAATTCAGAAGGCAGTAAATATGCAGACCATCGTAGGAGTTGATGCAAACCGTATCGACCCGACAGGCTGTATAACAAGAGAATGTGTATTTACCATTATGGCAAGGGCATTGGTGCTTTCTGCAGGCGATACTTCGGCGCTTTCAAAGTTTGGCGATGCATCCTCCGTTTCTTCATGGGCAGCACCCTTTGTTTCTGCTATGATAGCAAATGGCTATGTAAACGGTGACGGCAATGGTAACATCAATCCCAAATCTTACATAACCAGAGAAGAATTTGCTCAGATACTTTACAACACCATTAAAACATATATTACAAAAGACGGCGAGGTTACAGGAACATTTGATGGCAACCTTCTTGTAAGAGTGCCCGGAGTTAAACTCAACAATGTTACTGTTAACGGCGACCTTATTGTAGCTGACGGCGTTGGCAAGGGCGATCTTGACCTGAGCGGTGTCAAGGTTACGGGAAGAATTCTTTTCCGCGGCGGCGAAGGCAAGGTTACCTTCGGTAATGGATGCTCTGTAGGTAAGTTTATCGTAGTTCACGATGTTAACGGCGTTGTAAACTTCAACAACTACAAGACAGAAGCGGTATTTGATAATATTGTTCTCGATACAGATGCTACCTTCCTCCAGAAGAAACCTGTAGGAACAACAGTACGCCCGTCGAGACCGTCAGGCCCCTCAGGTTCAACCACAACATATACCATTACATTTAATGGAGTTGAATATGTAGTAGAAGAGGGTAAGACTTATGCAGAAGCTGTAGACAATAACGGCAAGAAGCTTGGCGACGCTATGGCAGAGGAAGAAGCAAAGGTAGTACCCGGACAGGAATTCAAGTTCTTCCATGTAAAAGGTGACGAAACCAATAAGATAGAAGCAACAGATATAGTAACAGGAAATATAGAAATTGTGGCTAAGTGGGAGGAAATTGTTGTTCTCACAAAATCAGCTCTCAGCTTTGAGTTTGAAGAAGTCGGAAATGAAATTAAGGTGTATGTAACACTTGATAAAATTCCGTACGATATAGATAACCTCACAGATATAACTCTTCGCTATAAGCAGACTCCTGCATCAGGCTTGACATTTAAGGGTGCTGAAAGTCTCATTGGCGATTACATTCAGGCAACAGACGGACGTATTGCGTGGTACAACACAACACCCGTTACTGCACTTCCGTCTGACGGACGCATATTTGTGATTACATACGAAAATACAGCTTCCTTTATCGGAGACATTGTATTCTCATACGAATTTACAGAAATCTGCTCCAAGGACGGCGAGGCAGAAGAGTACAAGGCGGAATCTGCCAAACTTTCCCTCACCGAAGAAGAGAAGGATACATACAGAGTTAACCTCTATTCCGGTGCAGATACTCCTGTAAAGGGATATTATGATATAGAAGCAAACAGCTATATCACACAGGCACAGATTGATGCTGTACTTGGCGAACCCTCAACCTACAAGGGTGCAAAGGGTCACACAGACAGTGACGGTAACCCCAACTTGCTCTACCCTGAGCTTTGGTACAAGGCAGACGGTGAGTGGAAGATATTTGAACCCGAAAAGGTTGCAATTACACAGGATACAGATGTATATCTCTTAAGAAGATATATAAGCTTAAAGTATACAACAGATCTTGAAGTTAAGGGTATCGACATTCCCGACTTTGTTGTTACTGTTCCTTATGATTCCGATACATATATAGGCGAAACAGTTCTGGACGGTCTTGCATCAGTAAGAAGCACAATATCCAGAATGCTCAATATGCTCGAAATACAGGGAGTAGATGCATATCAGATAGCTCTCGATAAGCTCGCAGGCCTCAAGCTCATTGATGCAGACGGTAATATTCTCAATGTTGAGGTTAAAATTCCTCTCCACAAGCTTATAAATGAGCAGTTAATTACATCTACAATAGATAAATATGTAGATAATAACTTGAACAACGAGGAATTTATTGTAAATATCCTCAAGAACGAAGCAGTAGTAAACATGCTTCTTGAAGATGATGGCATCAAGATAAATGTTATGAAGGATGAAGCTAAGCTCAACACCTTCCTTACAGATGCAAAGATTAAGGAAATGATGGGTAAGCAAAATATCGTTGATATCATCTTAAAGGATCCGAGCTTTAAGGCATCGTTTATAAACAGCAATGCGACCTTTGAGTATATCCTCAGCGACCTTAACAACCTTCTTG
>JAZREC010000019.1:0-5981 GCA_045660605.1 Clostridia bacterium | reverse complement strand
CCTTGTGCAAAGGGAGCTGTCAGCGTAGCTGACTGAGGGATTGTATTTGCTTTGTTTATTCATAGTTTACCGCCTTGTCAAAATGATGTGTTTTTCGTGCTTATGATATTATATTGGCCTTCCTTATCAATTTCATAATCAAAATCAGGTATCTTTGCAAAGGGATAAACACTCTTATTGATAGCTGCCCGATGCGGTCTAACCCTTAATGATTGTGCATCAACTCTGCTTATGGCAAGCTTAGTACCGTACATAACGCGGAACTCTTCTGATGCTCCAAAATGGTCATGATGTCCATGAGTATGTATAATCCAACGAACATTTGCAGGGTCAAAGCCAGCACGCCATATACTGTCAACAAGCAGATGTGCAGTGCCAAAATATCCGGAATCCAAAAGTATAAGACCATCCCCTGTATCAATAAGATGAATACAAACCTTTTTATCGCCCACATAATAAAGTCCATCCGCAATCTTAAATGATTCAATGCGTGCAATAGATGGATTGGTATTAAAAGCCTTACCATTTTCTCTGTTCTTTTCTGCAATCTAACGATATTTCTCTAATAAAAATTCTTTTTTTGTCATAGCTTTTCTCTCCTTTCAAAAATTTTGTAAATAATTTGTTTTATGTTACAAAAGTATTTATCGCTTTTCCGTCAAACCCAAAAAGCTCTTGCAAATAAATATATTGCCGTTATGCCAAGGACAGCCGAAAGCGGTACAAGTATACGGAATTTTATTTTTGAGGTTTTGTGATTAAAGAGTAACATACCGAACATTGCACCTATACCTCCGAGCAAAAAAGCACACACAAGAAGCGACATCTCGCTTATACGGCTTGCATGCATTTTCGCCCGAAGTTTATCTATTCCGTATATCAGCATAACAATCATATTCCAGATTAAAAGTATAATGGCATAATCAGTCATATTTATTTCTCCTGCCAATTCGCAAATAAAATTTTTAGTCGATATGCAGACTAAAGTCTGCTCGATATGATATGAATTCTCGTTGCCGTCAGGCAACATATCGAGTGCGTAAGCACATATCGAGTCACTTGTGACATATCAAGAATTCTGCAAGAATTCATATCGCTGATTTCAAGCATCGCTTGAAATCAGTATACCACATAGCAAACAATAATTACAATATATATAACTATTTTTTTGTTTCAAAAATTCCATATAGTTACAATAATTCTATTTACTTGAAGTTTATTTTTGCTATACTTAAATATGATTATATTTTGGAAAGGTCAGTGACATACACATGAACAAAAACCTAAAGAAAATCAAATTTGACTACACTTGGGTTATCATTTCGCTATGCTTCCTCATGGTTGCAGTAAGTCTTGGATTTTGCAGCAGCGGACGAACAATTTATCTTACTGCAATTACCGATGCACTGAAAATCCCAAGAGGCGCTTTTTCGCTGAATGACTCATTCCGCTTTCTTGCAACAACAATAGTCAACTTATACTTTGGCAGACTGGTAAGCCGATACGGCACCAAGAAGCTGATTATCGGCGGATTTCTGTGTCTTATATGTTTTACTGTTATTAATGCAGTTGCATCAAAACTGATTTCGTTCTACATAGGAAGTATATTCCTTGGTATTGGTATAACCTTTACGGGAACTACTATGGTAAGTGTAATTATTAACAGATGGTGCAAGACAAACAAGGGTACTATAACCGGCGCGGTACTTGCTGCAAACGGCATCGGCGGTGCAGTTGCCGTACAGATTATATCTCCGATAATATTCCAGGAGGGAAATCCTTTCGGATACAGAGAATCATATAATCTCGTCACAATTATTCTCGCAGTTTTCTTGGTATTGATTATTCTCTTTTTCCGCAATAATCCCAAAGGCGAGGAAACCCCCATTGATGTAAGCAAAAAGAAAAAAACCCGCGGTATGGGCTGGGTTGGTATGGATTACTCTGTGGGAAGCAAAAAACCTTATTTCTACATAGCACTTTTTGCCGTTGCACTTACAGGCTTTTCACTTCAGGGTCTTGGCGGAGTAGCCATTCCGCATATATATGATGTAGGTATTGCAGTAGAGTATGTAGCTTTTATTTCCAGTATAACCAATATATGTCTTACCGTATCAAAATTCGGTGTGGGCTTTATGTACGACAGAATCGGAATGCGTATTACAATGACTGTCTGCTATGTTTGCTCATTTATCTCCATATTTGGTTTGCTTATAGTTTCCAACACACCATTCGGCCGTGCGGTTGCACTCATAAGAGGTATTGCATCTTCTGTTGCACTTCCTCTTGAAACCGTTATGATACCGCTCTATGTAAGTGAGCTTTTTGGTAACAAAAGCTTTGAAAAATTTACAGGTATTTTTTTTTCGGCAAATTGTATCGGATATGCTCTTGGTTCTCCGTTTGGAAATATCTGCTATGACTTTTTTGGCGATTACAACATCGCATTTGTAATATTCGGCATAATGATGCTTGTGGCAGCTACATCAATGCAATATGTACTCACGGCAGCCAATAAGGACAAAAAAATTATTCTTGATGAAGAAAAAGAAAAAGAGCTTCAGTTGGTTTCTATATAAAACCAACTGAATATAATAAATGCAGACACATGGAAAAACCGCCGTGTGTCTGCATTTTTCTTTTTATCTTATTTTTCTTATAACTTCCTCAAGCTTCGAGGACACCTTGCTGAAAATACCGTCATTTAATATAGTTACATCAGCACAAGCGCGGTAAAGAGAAATACGCGCTTTATAAAGGTCATATATTTTGTTTTTATCCCTGAGAAGAGGTCTGTCTGAGAGCGTGCAATTAGACATTATAAAATCGGGAGATGCATCTATAAAAATTATTTTTCCGCTTTTTTTCATAATTTCTATATTTTCTTCTGCAGTTACTATACCTCCGCCTGTTGCGACAAGAAGATTATCAAGCTTTGAAACCTCTTTTAAGGCCTTTGTCTCCAAAAGGCGAAAGGCAATCTCGCCGTCCTCAAAAATTTCGGATATGGTTTTTCCGCTTTTTTCTTCTATATAGCTGTCCAAATCCAGCGATGCAACGGACAGCCTTTTTTTGACATCGCTCATAAGGGAGCTTTTTCCGCATCCCGGCATACCAATAAGATATATATTATTCATTGATACACCTCAATTTGTCTATTGCCATAAAATATCCCTTTGCTCCGTATCCTGATATCTGGTCTACACATCCGTCGCGGGTAACTGATATCTTTCTGAAATCCTCTCTTGCATTTATATCGGAAAAGTGTACCTCAACAAAAGGAACATCTATGCTCTTTATTGCATCTGCTATTGCATAGCTGTAATGTGTATATGCGCCGGGGTTTATTATAGCGCCCTTAACATCGGTACCATATATACTCTGTATCTTGTCAATTATTGCTCCCTCGTGGTTGCTCTGCCATATTTCAAGCTCTATATTTTGGCTCTTTGCATATTCCATAAGAGAGGTGCATATATCCTCGTAGCTTTCTGTTCCGTATATAGTTTTTTCTCTTATTCCGACAAAGTTAATATTTGGTCCGTTTATAACAAGAAGCTTCATTAAAAACACTCCCTAAAATTTTATTTTGAGTTCGTCATATATTATGCGGGCAATATCTTCTCTGTAGCTTTCGCCCTGCCATATTCCCCCGGAATGCACAGCCTGCGAAATCAGCATATAAAGTCCGTTTACGCATTTGCTTCCGTTTGCTGATGCTCTCTTTATAAGCTCCGTCTCTCCGGGATTATATATCATATCGGCTACCACTTCAAAATTTATTTGTTCAAGCGGAGATTTGTCTGTATTGGGATACATGCCGACAGGTGTGCAGTTGATAAGAATATCGCCCTCTATATAATCCGAATATGTAAGTGTTTCATATTCTCCTACAGACTTACCGCTTGATGATACAAATGAAATGCTTTTTGCACCCATATCCCTGCATACGCCAAGTGCCGACTTTGACGCTCCGCCCGTGCCGAGAATTACAACTCTCTTCCCTTTGGGGTCTATATTCCACTGCTTGAGAGTTTCCCCAAATCCGAGATAGTCTGTATTATAGCCTTTTATGCCACCGTCTGGAAAGCTTATTGTATTAACGGCACCCATCTTTTCCGCCTCGGGCGAAATATCTGTAAGATACTTCATAACCTCGGTTTTGTACGGAATGGTTACATTGATACCTCTGTAAGTTTGGGATATTTTCTTAAATTCTTCCTCAAGGCTGTCCCTCGGGATTTCTATAAGCTCATATGAATGCTCATTTCTTGATGTAAGCTCAAAAAATCTTTTATGTACTATCCCCGAATATGAGTGACCGAGTTTTTCGCCTATAAGTGCAAATTTTGACATAACCATTAATCCTCCATCATGTCAGCAAGGCAAAGTGCACACCCTGCCTCCACAACGGCAACTGCTCTGGGAACTATACATGCGTCGTGTCTGCCCTTTATTGTAATATCCTCATCTGTCATGGAAGAAAGGTTCACGGTTTTCTGCGACTTAAATACCGAGGGTGTAGGCTTTACTGCTACTCTGAAAACTATCGGCATACCGTTGGTTATTCCTCCGAGAATTCCGCCGTTATTGTTACTCAGGGCAATAACCCTGCCGTCTGAAATTCTGTAGTTATCATTGGCATCAAAGCCTGACATGGCCGTTATATCAAAGCCCCTGCCAAACTCTATGCCCTTGACTGCAGGGATAGAAAACATCATGTGCGAAATAACGCTCTCCACAGAGTCAAAAAACGGCGAGCCTATACCCGCTTCCATGCCGTATACGGCACATTCTATTATTCCGCCGATGCTGTTGCAGTCCTCTTTTTTTGACATTATTTCTTCCTGCATCTTCTCTTTTGTTTCCTCGCAGAGTACGGGGAACTGCATGGAATGAAGTCTGTCTGCCTCTTCGTTTGTAAGAGGCAGATCGAGGATGCTTTTGCTCTTTATATTGCCTATTGAATATATATGGGATACTATTTTTATTCCCTTTTGTTCAAGGATTTGTCTTGCAACTGACCCTGCCAGGGTGAGGGGTGCTGTAATTCTGCCCGAGAAATGTCCTCCGCCCCGATAATCATTAAATCCGTTATGCTTTACCGATGCACTGTAATCGGCATGTCCGGGCCTTGGAGTTATATTGAGATTAACATAGTCCGAGCTGTTGTGCTCCTTGTTGCGAATGATAAAGGCTATAGGCGAGCCTGTGGCAACTGAGTCCCTTACTCCAGATAAAATCTCATATTCGTCCTTTTCGTCTCTTGATGTGGAATAAAAAGACCTGTGGTTTCTTCTTTGCATCTCGTAATCTATTTTGGAAAAGTCTATTTCCGTGCCCGCCTTTATTCCGTCCAGAACACCGCCTATTGCTGTTCCGTGCGACTCGCCGAAAATAGAAAATTTAATATTTTTTCCCCATGCTGCACTCATCATTAATCATCCCTTTTTTGATATTTTACTGCTCCCGTGCTTAACAAATCATCATAAAAGCCCGGATAGGATTTGGTTATACTCATAGGATTCTCTATAGTTACGCTTTCCTCGCAAACAAGAGATGCGACCGAAGCGGTCATTGCCATACGGTGATCGCCAAAGCTTGACACTCTTCCGCCGTTTAGCTTAGCCTTGCCCTCTATGATAAGGGCGTCATCTCTCTCACAAATATTTGCTCCAAGCTTTGTGAGGACATCAACCGTTGCAATGGCTCTGTCACATTCCTTGATTTTGAGCCTTTCTATACCCTTTATTACAGTTGTACCCTCGCTCAGTGCACACGCAAGCGAAAGTATGGGAACTATGTCGGGTATATGCGAGGCATCTATTGTACCTATTGACTTTAGTTTTGATTTGCCGACTGCAAAGCCCTTTTCGATGGGTCTTATATCTGCACCCATCTTAATCAGTATATCCACAATTGCCTTGTCTCCCTGAAGCGAGCAAGGCTCCATGTTTACACATTCTATATTCCCGATAAAG
>JAZREC010000018.1:0-3836 GCA_045660605.1 Clostridia bacterium | reverse complement strand
TGGCTCACAGAACGACATGGCTACGATCCGACTTTGCCGACTGCAATAAGCGGAACGATGTTTGTAGAGTGTGCGGTAAACACGCTTCCGTCAGCGGGGTCAACCATCTGTTCTGCATTTCCGTGGTCTGCGGTTATGAGTATTGCACCGCCCATAGAAATTACCTTGTCGCATACCTTTCCTATACATTCGTCAACAGCTTCAACAGCTTTTACTGCTGCATCCATAACACCTGTATGTCCTACCATGTCACAGTTTGCATAGTTTAATATAACAAGGTCATATTTGTCTGTATCAAGAGCTTCCAGAAGCTTTTCTGTAACCTCGTGTGCACTCATCTCGGGTTGCATGTCATATGTGGCAACCTTTGGCGAAGCAACAAGTATTCTGTCCTCTCCGTCATATACCTTTTCCACACCGCCGTTGAAGAAGAATGTAACATGT
The DNA here is from genome assembly GCA_045660605.1 of Clostridia bacterium. GTDB lineage: Bacteria > Bacillota > Clostridia > UMGS1810 > UMGS1810 > RGIG8748. The sequence goes on along the minus strand of JAZREC010000018.1, from coordinate 3,392 downwards.
GCATATTTTTCTGTCTCTGCAATTCTGAGCTGTTTGAGACCCTTTGAGGATATATATTCACCAAGTGTGTTTACAAGTGTCTGGGGACGGAAAGCAACATGTACATTTGGCATGTTTGCATCGTACTGAGTCATTGTAACATAGTAGTTGTTGAAATACTCTCTTTCAAAACCGTCAAAGTCGGGGTCAACAAGAGTTCTTGTTATTTCTCTTGCTCTGTCGGGACGGAAGTTAGCAAATATTATGCTGTCATTTTCGCTAATTTTTCCTGTAGGCTTGCCGTCTGTGAGTACAACTGTAGGAAGTACAAATTCGTCTGTTACATCTTTTTCATATGATGCTTTTACAGCTTGGACAGGGCATGTACATTCCTCACCGATACCCTTAACGAGAGCATCATATGCCATTGTAACTCTTTCCCATCTGTTGTCTCTGTCCATTGCATAGTATCTTCCGCATATTGTTGCAATTTTTCCGACGCCTATTCTATTGAGGTTGTCGCTAATGGAAGCAACAAAGTCAGCACCGCTTGTGGGGGATACATCTCTTCCGTCGAGGAAGCAGTGGAGGTATACATTTGATATATTTTCTTTTTTTGCAAGCTCCACAAGTCCGATAATATGGTCAATGTGGCTGTGAACACCGCCGTCGGACAAAAGTCCCATTATATGAAGTGAGGAGCCGTTGTCCCTGCAGTTTTTGCAGGCATTAAGAAGCTCTTCGTTGGCAAAGAAGTCACCGTCAGAGATAGCCTTTGTTATTCTTGTAAGCTCCTGATAAACAATTCTTCCTGCACCGATGTTTGTATGACCAACCTCAGAGTTACCCATCTGACCGTCGGGCAGACCTACATCCATACCGCTTGCGTGGATGTTTGCAGTAGGATATGATGCCATGAGCTTGTCAAGATTGGGAGTAGAGGCAGTTTTAACAGCATTACCGTCTATTTGAGAGCTTATGCCGTAACCATCAAGTATTGCCAGAACTACTGGTCTTTTAGACATGATATTTCATCCTTTCTCATTAATTGCGTCAGTATCCGTTATGAATACTGACGCGTGTAAAATCATATTAAATCAGCTGTTTACGATTACTGAAAAATCGTTTGCCTTAAGGCTTGCACCGCCAACGAGACCGCCGTCAATGTTAGCCTTTGCAAAGAGTTCTGCACTGTTTCCTGCATTAACACTTCCGCCGTACTGAATGATAACTTCATCTGCAACGTCAGCTGAGTATACAGAAGCGATTGTTTCTCTGATTTTTGCACAAACTTCTTCTGCCTGATCGCTTGTAGCAGTTTTTCCTGTTCCTATAGCCCAGATGGGTTCGTATGCAATAATACATTTTTTAACCTGTTCATCGCTGAGGCCGAGGAGAGCGATTTTTGTCTGGAGAGCAACAAGCTCAAATGTGATGCCCTGTTCTCTCTGCTCAAGAGATTCGCCTACGCAGATAATGGGGATGAGACCGTGTTCAAAAGCTTTGATAACCTTTTTGTTAACTGTCTCGTCAGTTTCGTTAAAGTACTGTCTTCTTTCGGAATGTCCGATGATTACATATTTAACGCCCATTTCTGTGAGCATGCTCGGAGCGATTTCGCCTGTGTATGCACCGTTTTCTTCAAAGTACATATTCTGAGCACCGACTTCGATATTGCTTCCCTTGGTTGCTTCAAGAGCATTGGCAAGGTTTGTAAAGGGTACACAAACGATGCACTTGTTCTTGGAGTCAGCCACGAGAGGCTTGAGTTCGTTTATAAGCTCAGTTGTCTGAGCGGGGGTTTTGTTCATTTTCCAGTTTCCTGCAACTACTGTGTTTCTCATATTATTATATCCTTTCAAATTAGACAATATTGCGGACGGCATACGGGATGCCGTCCCACATAAAGCTATTATTTTATTATCTGTCGTTAAGTGCAACAATACCGGGGAGGTCCTTGCCCTCGAGGAATTCGAGAGAAGCTCCGCCGCCTGTAGAAATGTGGCTCATCTTATCGCCGAGGCCAGCCTGATTAACTGCAGCTACGCTGTCTCCGCCGCCGATGATTGTTGTAGCGTCGATTTCGGAAAGAGCCTTTGCAATAGCGTTTGTACCTTTTGCAAATGTAGGCATTTCAAACACGCCCATAGGTCCGTTCCAAACAACTGTCTTTGCAGTCTTTATGGCATCAGTATAGAGTGCAATTGTCTTTTCGCCGATGTCGAGACCTTCCCAATCAGCTTCGATACCGCCTCTTTCAACTGTCTTGTGTTCAGCGTCGTTGGAGAATTCTTTTGCTACAACAGTATCCTGGGGGATAAGGAGCTTAACGCCTTTAGCTTCTGCCTTTTCCATCATTTCCTTAGCATAATCAATGTAGTCTGCTTCAAGAAGTGATTTGCCGACTTCATCGCCCATAGCTTTCATGAATGTATATGCCATACCTCCGCCGATGATGAGAGTATCTACCTTTTCCAAGAGATTGTTGATTACAGAAATCTTGGAGGATACCTTGGAACCGCCGAGAATAGCAACACAGGGTCTTACGGGGTTGTTAACCGCATTGCCCAAAAATTCGATTTCTTTCTGAATGAGGTAACCGCATACTGCAGTATCAAGATACTTTGTTACGCCTACATTTGAGCAGTGTGCTCTGTGAGCAGTACCGAAAGCATCATTAACAAAAATATCTGCGAGAGAAGCAAGCTCTTTGCTGAATTCGTCAACATTCTTTGTTTCTTCTATTCTGTATCTTGTGTTTTCAAGAAGAACAACATCGCCTTCGTTCATATCAGCAACTGCTTTTTTTGCATTTTCGCCTACTACATTGTCATCTGCTGCAAAGATAACGTCCTTGCCGAGCTTTTCGGAAAGCTTTTTTGCAACAGGGGCAAGAGAGAGCTCAGGCTTGGGTTCGCCCTTGGGTTTTCCCATGTGTGAGCAGAGAATAACCTTGGCGCCGCCTTCTATAAGATAGTTGATTGTAGGAAGAGCACCGTCAATTCTGGTCTCGTCTGTAATGTTTCTGTTCTCATCGAGAGGAACATTGAAATCGCATCTTACAAGTACCTTTTTGCCTTTTACCTGAATGTCTTCAATTGATTTTTTGTTCATATAAATTCACCTCATAAATTATTTTACATATTTAAATACAAAGATATTGTATAATACTTTTTCATATTTTGCAAGCAATTTTTGGAAAATATTATTCTGCTTATTTTTCCAAAAAGATTACACCAATTGCTCCGGGGCCTGCATGAATGGCAATTGTCGGACCGAGGATTTCAATTTCATAGTCGGTAAAGCCTGTTTTTTCTATTAACTTTTCTTTGAACTTTTCTGCTTTTTCGGGTGAGTTTCCGTGCATAATTGCAATCTTCTGTTCTATGGAGCGGTCAGCCGCTTCATTTACC
>JAZREC010000017.1:0-15424 GCA_045660605.1 Clostridia bacterium | reverse complement strand
CCATACAAAAAAACAACCTCTATTCAGAAGTTTTATCATTATTTTTTCATATTTTATTATATAAACCCAAAAAAGCAATAAAAGCGATGCCGAAAAGCATCGCTTTTATAATCAAACCGTTTAATTTTCATTCGGCTTTTTGGGATTGACATATGCCGTATAATTCGTGTAATACACAACCTTACCGGGAACTGCGCCGGAAGGCTTTTTGACGTTTCTCACCTCAGTATAGTCAACCGCCACATTTTCGCCCTCTCTTGCCTTGCTGTAATATGCCGCAAGCGATGCCGCCTGCATATAGGTTCTTTCGGGTACATCAAGGGCATTTGGCGTCCTTACTATAGCATGCGAGCCGTGAATGTTCTTGGTATGGAACCAGATATCCGTGCTTCTGGAAAGCTTGAGTGTAACATAATCATTCTGAGTATTATTCTTTCCTACATAAATATCATAGCCGTCATCGCTTATAAAGTGCATAGGCGAGGGGAGAGCTTTTTTCTTTCTTTTGTTTGCATTCCTGTTTTTGAGGTATCCCACCTCGGTCAGCTCTTCTCTTATCATTAATATTTCGGGTCCCGATTCTGCAAGCTCTATGGCTTCCTTTACGGATTCGAGATAATCTATTTCCTTGATATTAAGCTCTTTTTGTTTTTGTGTTTCCCTGAGTGCTGTTTTTTCCTTGTTATATTTCTTGTAATACCTCTGGGCATTCGCAGATGGCGAAAGGTCCTCTTTTAATGCTATTTTTATACTTTCGTTTTCTTCGCTGTAGAAGTTTTCGCACTCAATATGCTTCATGCCCTCTGTAATTCTGTATATATTGGCGGTTATGAGGTCGCCGTATATCTTGTACTTATCCATTGATTTTGCTTTTTCTATAATCTCATTTTCAATCTGAAGCTTTTTTCTGCATCTTTCAAGATTATTTACAACAAACTTCATAAGGTCAGAGCTTTTCTGCTTGAGGCTGTTTAGGGCGGATTTTTGCATATAAAATGCCTCTGCCGCCTCGTTTACTGTCTCATACCTTACTGCATTTCCCATTGTTTCAAACTGTGTAATGCCGAGCGGAGCAAAGTCTATGAGCTTTCCTGTTTCGGAGTCCGAAACGACGGTCGGCTGATACTCACCCGATATGACATTCTTTATCATCATATAGAAAATATATGCCGAAGAATCCAGAGCCTTGGGACTTGCATCGCCTGTTATTATCTCTGTGTGTCCTGCACCGCGGAATACCGCCTCTCTTGCCATAACGGGACTTATTCCCGTATAGTTATCCATTATAGCACGGTAGAGGGGAAGTGAGGGACTATCAAAATGAGCCTTTATATCGTCCTTTGAAGCAAGGAGAGGATCTTCCTTTCCCTGAGCGGGGGGTGCTGTATATATAAGACCGGGAAGTATCTGTCTTACACTGCTTACGGTAAAATCTATGTGATATACCGAATCTATTATCTTGCCGTCTTTATTCAGCAGTATAATATTGGAATGTTTTCCCATAAGCTCACATATAAGAAGCTTTTCGCTTAGGTATCCCATTTCGTCATAGCTTTCTATATATATGTGTATAATTCTTTCAAATCCGCTTTGCTCAATTCTTGTTATTTTGCCCGAGCCTATGTGCTTTCTCATAAGCATACAAAACATAGGCGGTGATGCGGGGTTTTCCATAGAAACCGAGGACAGATGCACTCTGGCACATGACGGATTTGCACACAAAAGCAGACGGTATGCTCCGTTTTTTGTGCGTACTCCGATTGTAATTGTGTCTCTTTCGGGCTGATGTATTTTATCAATTCTGCCGTCCTTAAGTACACTATTGAGCTCACTTGCTATTGCATGTACCGTAATTCCGTCAAATGCCATAATCAAAAACTCCTGTCTTATTTAATCATTCCTCTTTATTGTATCACAAAATTTTCCATATATCTATAGTAAATCTTCAAAAACTTGATAAATTTAATGTATTAGCAACATAAAAACTATTAAAATTCTACAAAAATCAATAAAATTCTGTTTCTGTATTAATATAATGAAAAAAATGTTTGAAATTCTATTGGCGTTGTGCTATAATTAGTAAGGTTAATTATATTATTTACAATTTATATTAAAATAGGAGGTCATTAAACATGGCAAAGAAATTCAAAACCATGGATGGTAACAGTGCTGCGGCATATGTGTCATACGCATTTACCGAAGTTGCTGCTATCTATCCTATTACTCCCTCATCAAACATGGCAGAGAATGTTGATGAGATGAGTGCCAGAGGCGAGAAGAACATCTTCGGTCAGACCGTTGATGTTGTAGAAATGCAGTCTGAGGCAGGTGCCGCAGGTGCAGTTCATGGTTCTCTCCAGGCAGGTGCTCTTACAACAACATTTACAGCATCACAGGGTCTTCTTCTTATGATACCCAATATGTACAAGATTGCAGGTGAGCTTCTTCCTACAGTTTTCCATGTTAGTGCCAGAGCACTTGCTGCTCACGCACTCAACATCTTCGGAGACCATCAGGACGTTATGGCTTGCCGTCAGACAGGTTTTGCTATGCTCGCTTCCGGTTCTGTACAGGAAGTTATGGATCTTGCAGGTGTAGCTCACCTTGCCACAATCAAGAGCAGAGTTCCTTTCCTTCACTTCTTTGACGGTTTCAGAACTTCTCACGAAATCCAGAAGATCGAAGTTATGGATTACGAAGATCTCAAGTCTCTTGTAGACTACGATGCTATCAAGGCATTCAAGGATTCTGCACTCAATCCTGAACATCCCGTACTCAGAGGTACAGCACAGAACTCCGATATCTACTTCCAGGGCAGAGAAGCTTCCAACAAGTTCTACGATGCAGTTCCTGATATCGTAGCAGATTATATGAAAGAAATCTCCAAGATTACAGGCAGAGATTACGCTCCCTTCACCTACTACGGTGCTAAGGACGCTACAAAGGTTATCATAGCTATGGGCTCTGTTTGCGAGACAATCGAAGAGACAATAGATTACCTCAATGCTGCAGGCGAAAAGGTCGGCGTAATTAAGGTTCACCTTTACAGACCTTTCTCATCAAAGTACTTCTTTGATGTACTCCCCGAAACAGTAGAGAAGATTGCAGTTCTCGACAGAACAAAGGAACCCGGTTCACTTGGCGAACCCCTTTATCTCGATGTATGCAACCTCTTCTACGGCAAGGCTAAATCTCCCGTTATCGTTGGCGGCCGTTACGGTCTCGGTTCCAAGGATACTACACCTACACAGATTGTTGCAGTATTCAATAACCTTGACAATGCACAGCCCAAGAACGGATTTACAATCGGTATCGTAGATGATGTTACCAACCTTTCTCTTGAGCTTCCCGCAAAGGTTAACGCTGCTCCCGAGGGAACAACCAGATGTAAGTTCTGGGGATTCGGTTCCGACGGTACAGTTGGTGCTAACAAGGATGCTATCAAGATTATCGGTGACAACACAGACCTTTATGCACAGGCATACTTTGATTACGACTCCAAGAAGTCCGGCGGTGTAACCATGTCTCACTTAAGATTTGGTAAGAAGCCGATTAAGTCTACTTATCTTCTCGACGAGGCTGACTACATTGCATGTCACAAGCCTGCATACCTCACACAGTATGACATATTAGAAGGTCTCAAGAAGGGCGGAACATTCCTTCTTAACTGCGTATGGACTCCCGAAGAGCTCGAAGAAAAGCTTCCTGCAAATGTTAAGAGATACCTCGCAGAAAACGAAATCGAATTCTACACAATCAACGCTGTTGATGTTGCAGTTAAGGTAGGTCTCGGACCCAACAGAATCAACATGGTAACACAGAGTGCATTCTTCAAGCTCTCTCAGGTTATTGATTTTGACGAGGCAGTTACACTCATCAAGGGTGCTATCAAGAAGACCTACGGCAAGAAGGGTGACGAGATAGTTAACATGAACTACGCTGCAGTTGACGGCGCTATCGAAGCACTCACAAAGATAGAAGTTCCCGCTTCCTGGAAGGATGCAAAGGACGAAACTGCAGCAGATACAAACAGACCTGCATTCATAAAGAACATTGTAGATCCCGTTAACGCACAGCGCGGTAACAAGCTCCCTGTAAGCACATTCAACGGTATTGAGGACGGTACTTTCGAAACAGGTACATCCGCATACGAAAAGAGAGGTGTTGCAGTTAATGTTCCCACATGGATTGCAGACAAGTGTATACAGTGTAACCAGTGTTCACTTGTATGTCCTCACGCAGCTATAAGACCTGTTCTTCTCACAGACGAAGAAGCAGCTAACAAGCCTGCTGATTTTGACACACTCAAGGCAACAGGTTTTGAGGGCAAGCAGTACCGTATGCAGGTATCTGTACTTGACTGTCTCGGTTGCGGTGTTTGTGCTCAGGTATGTCCTAAGGATGCACTCGAAATGAACCCCATCGACAGCCAGTATGATCAGGCTGCTAACTGGGAATTTGCAATGACAATCCCCTCCAAGCAGGATGAAATAGATATAGCTAAGAACATCAAGAACTCTCAGTTTGCACAGCCCATGCTCGAATTCTCCGGCGCATGCGCAGGCTGCGGTGAGACACCTTATATCAAGCTCATCACACAGCTCTTTGGTGACAGAATGATGGTTGCAAACGCTACAGGATGTACATCCATCTGGGGCGGTTCCGCACCTTCAATGCCTTACTCAAAGAACGCAGAAGGCAAGGGTCCCGCTTGGGCAAACTCACTCTTTGAGGACAACGCTGAGTTCGGTCTCGGTATGGTTAAGGCTAACTCCAAGATCAGAAACACACTCAAAGACAGAATGGAATCCGTAATGGATATAGTTAAGCCTGAGCTTGCAGATGCATTCAAGGCATGGATAGCTGGTATGAACGATGCTGCAGCTTCCAAGGCAGCAGCTAAGGATATAGAAGCTCTTATTAAGGATGCAGATATGACCAACCCCGCTATCAAGGAAATCGCTGACAGAACAGACTTCCTTGTTAAGCGTTCACAGTGGGTATTCGGCGGAGACGGCTGGGCATACGATATCGGCTACGGCGGTCTTGACCATGTAATAGCTTCCAACGAAGATATCAACATCTTTGTTGTAGATACAGAAGTTTACTCCAACACAGGCGGTCAGTCTTCAAAGGCTACACCTACAGGTGCAGTTGCTAAGTTTGCAGCTTCCGGTAAGAAAGTTAAGAAGAAAGACCTCGGCATGATCGGTACAACATACGGTTATGTATATGTAGCACAGATTGCTCTCGGTGCAAATCCTGCACAGGCTCTCAAGGCTATAAGAGAAGCAGAAGCATACAACGGTCCTTCACTCGTAATTGCATATGCTCCCTGTATCAACCACGGTATCAAGGCTAAGGGCAATATGGCAAACTCCATCGCAGAAGAGAAGAAGGCTGTAGAAACAGGCTACTGGCATCTCTGGAGATATGACCCCACACTCGCAGAAGAAGGCAAGAATCCCTTCCAGCTCGATTCCAAGGAGCCCACAGGCAAGGTTATAGACTTCCTCATGGGAGAAAACCGTTACCTCATGCTCCAGAAGGCATATCCCGATATGGCAGAGCAGATATTTGCCAAGGCAGAAAAGGATCTCATGGAAAGATACGAGACCTACAAGAGAATGGCAAAAGCATACAACGACTGATAAATTCAAAAAACTTTTATGGCGGACTCATTATGGGTCCGCCATAAAAAACATTTTTTTATTTTAAAAGAATTGTATAAGCTCATTATGAGTATTATAATAAAAGAAGACTTTTTGTTATGTGCAGTGCAATTTTCCTATTGAAGATTTTACTGCACATCACAAAAAATAATAAGGCAGGGGTAATAATGAAGGCATTTGCTGTTAAGCACAGGATAACAATAATAATAATTGCATCTCTGTTGGTACTCACGGCAGGATACTTTGTATTCGGAAGAGGAATAAGCCTTAGAGACGGAGTAATAGCAGAGGGAGTAAAGGCAGGCGGCGTAGAGCTTGGAGAAATGACCGTTAAAGAAGCAGAAAAGGCACTTTCGGGATACAAGGAATTTTCAAAAGATATGGTTCTGAGGTTTGAATGTGAGGGAGAAATTATAAATGTTGATGCCAACCAGATAGAACTCTCAACAGATATCAAAAAAAGCGTAAATAACGCTTACAAAATCGGAAGAAGCAAAGACGCCAAGAAGAATAAAGAAGACATCAAAAAGGCATCAAAGGGCAAAATAGAGCTTCCTATGGAAATAAGCTTTAATGAAGATAAGCTTCTTCTTTGCCTTAATGAACACCTTGGTTCAAAAATAACGGACCCATCTCCGTTGAATGTGGAAATAGAAGAAGATTCAATTATAGTAACCAATTCCACAGAAGGTATAGTTCCCGATATGAAAACCGCAAGAAAATCAATATCAAAAGAGCTGGGAGACCTCAAGGCAGACGGAATAATCAGACTTGAACTTACAAAGTACAAACCCGAAAATCCGACCTTTGAGGAATTTGCAAAAACCTATGTAAGAGAGCCAAAGGATGCAACCTATACAAAAGACGGCGACACTTATCATATCGAACCCGAGGTTGTGGGAATTGAGCTTGATGCAGAAGAAGCACGCAGAATATATAACGAAAATAAGGACAGCACAGAGCCTTACACTATTCCTGCAAAGATAACCTACCCCGAGATAACAGCAAGCTATCTTGAGGATAAGTATGTAAATAAAATTATTGCAAAGTATTCCACATCATACAGCGGAAGCTCTGCCAACAGATGCTTAAATATAGCCCTTGCCGCGTCAAAAATTGACGGATATGTGGTAAATCCGGGAGAGCGTTTTTCGTATAACAAGGTTGTGGGACCGAGGACGGAAGCCGCAGGCTTTAAGAGTGCCCATGTATATGTGGGAACCAAGGTTGTAGACGGCATAGGCGGAGGAATATGTCAGGTTTCCTCAACACTGTATAATGCGGTTGTTATGGCAGACTTAAAGACAGTAACAAGAGTTAACCATTCAATACCTGTAAGCTATGTACCTCTTGGAAGAGATGCAACGGTATCATACGGAACAATAGACTATGTGTTTGAAAATAACAAACCCTATCCGATAAGCATCAAAGCAAAGACCGAGGGAACAACCCTTACAATATCCATTGTGGGAACATCGGAGATGGATTATACCGTTGATTTTGTTACGGAATTTGTATCCTCAATTGCATACGGAACAACAAATACAGAAGACGATACTCTGCCCGCGGGCGAGACCAAGCTTATAACACCTGGTTCTAACGGCTCGGTTTACCAAAGCTATAGGGTATACAAAAAAGACGGAAAAACATATGACAAAAGAAAAGAGTCAAAGAGCAGATATCAGCCTGTGGCGGCAGAAGTAGCCATAGGCACCAAAAAAGAGGATAAGCCCGAAAATGTGACACCGCCCGAAGAGGCTGAAACCACGGAAATTACACCCGAAGTTAAAGAGCCTGAGACAGCGCCTCTTCCCGAAGAGACGGAAACAGAAGTTGCTCTTCCCGAGACGGATATAAATACAGAAATCGTGCATCAGGAAGAAGATATAATAGAAAATTAACATTGTAGGGGAGGGGCTTGCTCCTCCCGTAGTCATATTTATTTGCTTATTACTTAAAAAGGGAATGTATTTTTTACATTCCCTTTCTGTATTCGCTCGGTGTCATACCCTTTATCTTCTTAAAAACTCTTGCAAAGTAATTTGCATCGTCAAATCCTGTCTTGGCGGCTATATCGGATATGGAAGATTCGGTGTTTTTCAGCATTATAGATGCTTTTTGAACACGGAACTCCGCTATATAGTCGGCGGCGGTTCTGCCTGTTATTTTTTTGAAAAATCTGCAAAAATACCCCTCCGACAGATAACACATTCCGGCAAGGTCGGAAGTTGTTATTTTTTCGTTGTAATGAGACTCTATGTATGACAGTACCTTGTCAAGATTTTTTAGTTTTTCTGACTTCGCGGAGCTTTTTGAACTGTCCGAACAATCCCTGTAATTTTGAATAAGATGGGCAAAAAGTCTGTAATTATAGCTTTTTACAAGCATATCGCTTCCCGGCTGATTTAAACGGAAATTATCCTTTATACCCATAACACATTCCATTACAACAGGGTCACTTGGTATATGATTTTTTATAAGTATGTCAGAAAATTCAATGTCCGAAAAAAAGACGGATAAGTTATTATACAGTAGTACGAAACAGAGGTCTTTGTATTGAAGGTGTGTACCTCGGTGCTGTTTACCACAAGCATATCCCCTGCCTTTATGTGTGATTTTTTACCGTCGCAGAAGCATTCGCACTCGCCCGATTCAAAGTACAAAAATTCAATATGCTCATGCCAGTGCGCAGATAACCACCCATGACCTTCGTAATAATGAAATTTCACCTGGAAGTTATTTCGTATCGGAGGAACTTTTTCGTATATTTTTATATCCTTCATATAATGCACCGCCTATCAATCTGTTGATATTATAATACAGACAAATATAAAAAAAGTCAAGCAAAATATCGTTATTATAGGTCAAAATAATGCTATAAATAGTTTTCTGTGTACTAGATTAAATCAAGATACTGTGCTAGAATGTACGCATAAGGAGGTATGTAATATGAAAATAGGAGTACTTATTAATCTTCACACAAAGAGTTCAATTGACGAAAAATTCAAAAAGGTTAAGGATCTCGGTCTCACATCATGTCAGCTTTGTTGTTGGAATATGAAGCAGTATACGGAGGAAATTGCCAAAGAGGTCACAGACGCATGCGAAAAACATGGCGTAACCATATCTACACTGTGGGCAGGCTGGAGCGGACCCACTGCATGGAATTTCTATGAGGGTCAGCTTACACTCGGACTTGTTCCCAGTGCATACCGCGCTATGCGTATAGATGAGCTTAAAAAAGGCTCTGACTTTGCAAAGCTTATTGGTGTAAAGAATATTGCAACACATATGGGATATCTGCCCGAAAATCCAAACACCATAGAATACAGAGAGATAGTAGTAGCAATAAGAAATGTTGCGCAGTATATGAAAAACAATGAACAGAATTTGCTTTTTGAAACAGGACAGGAAACACCTGTAACTCTTATGAGAACAATTGAGGATGTAGGAACAGGAAACTTAGGCGTTAACCTAGACCCTGCAAACCTTATTATGTACGGAAAGGCAAATCCCGTTGATGCTCTTGATACTATAGGAAAGTATGTAATGGATGTTCATGCCAAGGACGGAGTATATCCTGTAGACGGAAAAAATCTTGGCAAGGAAAAACCGCTCGGTGAAGGTAAGGTTAATGTAAGGGCACTTATAAGCCGTCTCAAAGAGGTAGGCTATGACGGTCCGCTCACTATAGAAAGAGAAATAAGCGGTGAGGAACAGATTAAGGATATATTGTCTGCAAAGGCATTATTGGAGGAAATCATCTGATTAAGGTAGGTTTAATAGGAATTGGCGGTATAGGCACAGTTCATTTTGATAGCTACAAGAATATTGAGGGTGCCAAGGTAATAGCTGTAGCAGATGTAAGAGTAGATATGGCCAAGGAAAAGCTTAAGGAATACGAAGATATCAAGGTATATTCATCAATGGAGGAGCTTCTTGAAAACGAAGAGGTTGACATGGTTGATATCTGCACACCGACATATATGCATGCCGATATGAGTGTTTATGCTCTGGAGCATGGTGTACATACAATGTGCGAAAAGCCGATGGCATTAAATAGCTCCGATGCAAAGAGAATGGCAGAGGCTGCAAAGAAAACAGGAAAGATTTTCATGATAGGCCATGTTGTCAGATTTATGAAACCGTATATGTACTTAAAGAGCATTGTAGACAGCGGAGAACTGGGTAAACCCTTGCAGATGGAGTTTAAGCGTCTCAGCCATATACCCGAGTGGAGCTGGGAGGACTGGATGAGAGATACAGAAAAGAGCGGAGGCTCGCTTGTTGACCTCTCTATACATGACCTCGACTATGTTCAGTATGTGTTTGGAAAGCCCGACAAGGCTTCCTGCGTATACCGCAAGATGAGAGATAACAGCGATTATGTTGTGTCACAGCTTCTCTATGACGGTATGATTGCAACTGTATCGGGTGCATTCTATACCACACCCAAACATCCGTTTATTGCAAGCTTTCATGCCGTTTTTGAAAAAGGATATGTAAGCTTAGCTGGCGGAAAAGTTATTAAGAACGGCGAAGAAATAAACTTAAATGATGCAAATGCTGCTAACTCAACAGGCATCAACCTTCCAGATAGCGGCGGACACCAGTACGAAATTGCATATTTCGTTGATTGCGTTGCAAATGGCAAAATGCCTGAAATTGTAACCCCCGACGATGCTTACGAAACAATCAAACTCATAGAGAGACTTCTTGATAATTGCACAGAAGTTTAACAGAATACTTAGGGCGGAGCTTAGCTCCGCCCGCTTTTTGTATTCATAAAACAAACTCGCCTTGCAGCGAGTTTGCTCAATACCTATTCACTATTCCTTATTATCTATTCCCTTAACAATATTGACAAAGAGCCACCAAATTTTTCGGTTTTGTGCTTTTGTCAATAGCAGGGGTTTTACACCGCCTGATAATTTTAACTTGTAATATCTTCTGTTCTTGCACCAAGATAATCTATAAGAGCTTTCCTGTCAACAACAAGCTGACAGCCCTTTACTCCGGCACTTACAGTTAGCTTATCGATGTTAAGACAATCCTTGTCGATATAAGTGGCAAACTTTTTCTTCATGCCTATAGGAGAGCAACCGCCTCTTATATATCCTGTAAGACCAAGAAGGTCCTTTACATGAACCATTTCTATTTTCTTGTTGCCTGTGACTGTCGCCGCTTTTTTAAGGTCTATTTCCTTATCTACAGGTATACACATAACAAGCGGGCCTGTTTTGTCACCCTTTGCAACAAGTGTCTTGTATACCATACGGCACGGGAGACCTACGGAATTTGCTATTGTTACACCGCTCAGGTCGCTGTCGTCGTAGGAATATTCCAGAGCCGTATATTCTATTTTTGACCTGTCGAGCATTCGCATTGCGTTTGTCTTATTCATAATATCACAAATTCTCTATCTTGCTTGCAAGCTCGTCAAGCCATGGACCTTCAAAAAGCTCAATAAGACCGGCATCTGCACCGCCCGAGAGCTTCTTGTCCATCGGAATTTGAGCTATTGTGTCTACACCGTGGCTTGCCGCTACTTCGTCTATATGGCTTTCACCATAGATATAGTGTCTCTTTTGACAACTGTCACATACAAAGTATGACATATTTTCTACAATACCGAGAATGGGTATATCCATCATCTGTGCCATCTTTACAGCCTTGGCAACTATCATGGATACAAGCTCCTGCGGAGATGTTACAATAACTATTCCGTCAACGGGCAGGGATTGGAATACTGTAAGCGGAACATCTCCTGTTCCCGGAGGCATGTCCACAAACATAAAGTCCACATCTTCCCATATTACATCTGTCCAGAACTGCTTAACTGTACCGCCTATAACAGGACCTCTCCATACTACAGGGTCGGTATCGTTTTCCAGAAGCAAGTTTATACTCATTACATCAATTCCCGTTTTAGTGGGAACAGGTACAAGACCTCTTTCGTCAGCATATGCCTTTGTGTTTATGCCAAATGCCTTAGGGATAGAGGGACCTGTAATATCTGCATCAAGTATAGCTGTATTAAATCCTTTTCTCTGCATAAGTACGGAAAGCATGGAGGTTATCATGGATTTGCCTACTCCGTCTTTTCCGCTTACTACGCCAATTACTTTTTTTACGCTGCTTGCAGGGTTAAGCTCTGCACGGAAGCTCTGCTTGTCTCTTGAACTGCAGTCCTGAGAGCAACTGCTGCAATCATGTGTACATCCTTCGCTCATTGTTGTATTTACCTCCAATTTAATAACTCAATATATTCTACCACTCATTTTGACAGGTGTCAAGATTAGATACACTTTTCCCTTATAAGTCCGCTAAGGTCCTCAGCCTCAGTAGTTTCAAGAGACTCAAGAAGGGCAGAGTGTATTTTCTGTGCATCAAGAGGACATTCCTTAAGGCATGCTACTGCTTTTTCGGAAATCGTCCAATCCATAGAATCTGTATAAATTTCTGCGTTTTTTATTATGCCGTTTTTTACATCAAGGGCTATCTGTACATTGCCCCATCCGAAGCTTCCGTCGCATTTTATGGAAAACGGCACACTTTTGCCGTACAGATAATCCCAGCTTCCGTAGAGCTTTGCGAGGGTATTGATTTCGTCACATTCGGGTATTTCAAGCTCCATGGCGGACAGAGACAAAACCTCCTCCGCTGCGGATATCATATATTTTTTCATTTTATCTACAGTCAGCTCGGGCGACAGCTCGCATAGGTTTATCACGCGGGATTTTACTGATTTAACACCCTTTGATTCAAGCTTTGCCTTTGGTGGTGAGAGATATCTTGACATTTTGTTTGTATCAGCATTTATAAGTATTGTTCCGTGGTGATAGGATTTCCCCTGAGAGTTATAAAATGCATTTCCCGAAAATTTTCTTCCCTCTGCAAGTATATCATTTCTTCCCGAAAGCTCTGTTTCTATACCTGCCATACGGCACGCAGAGGAAATTATACTCATTTGTCTTTCTATGTCATAGTCGGGGGTGTTTAATATAAATGTAAAGTTGAGATTTCCTGTATCGTGAAATACCGCACCGCCTCCCGAGAGCCTTCTTGCAAGGCTGACATTCTCGGACTTCATAAGCTCACACCGACACTCAAGCCATGGGTTTTGGTTTCTGCCGATTACAATGGTGTTCTGGTTTTGCCACAGATACAAAACCATGCTGTCAGAAACCACATTATCCATAATATATTTTTCTGTTGCCAGATTTTTATGTGGGTCAAGACAGTTCGAAGTGTAAATATAAAGTTTATTTATCATATGTATATCTCTCTTTCTGTAAAAATTTCTCGTTTGTTTTGATATAGTCGGCTAAATAGGGGTGAGTATCACCTTTAAGACCTTCCATACAGCATTTGATGGCTGATGCTTCGATTGGTTCAGGATCACATTCCTTTGAAAGTTCTTCGCAAAGACTTTTCTTTGCCATAGCAACAAACTGATTTTTGTCATAAATGCCTGCACGGGTGAAAATATATTTAGAGAGCCGTATACACATCTTCATGTAAGTGTCAAGAACCCTCATTGCCATACGACACATCATTCTTGTGTTGTGGTTTGAAAAAACAGCGTTTGGAAAACCGAATTTTATTATTTCTTCGAATTCCTCTCGGTTTTTGCCTCCGCCCTCAAAAACTACGGTTCTATGTGTTTCTTCTGCCTCAAGAAATGCAGTATACGGAAAAGTTACCGCATAGCATGTATTGGTTATGCTAGTTTCTATATCGCTTGAGCTGTGCGACGGGCAGAAGTGGCAGAGTATTTTGTTTCTTACCCTGATGCTTCTGAGCTTATTTACAAAGCTGTCAAGAGAGGTACCTGTGTAGCACACAAAAATCATATCGCATTCTTTGATAATGTCATTCAGGGAGAGATATGCCTTGGCATTAAGCTCTATTGCAAGAGAAGTCGTATTTTCCAGCGTGGTGGAAAGCACACCGCATATTTTTATCTTATCTGTCATTCCCGCATATGCCGTTTTGAATATTTTTGAGTATATTTTTATATCTTCATATTTCCCTACAAAAGCTGCATTCATTTTTGTCATTCCTTTTCATAAAACAATAGGTGATGTAAAGTAGTCCATAGATGCTTTCTTTTTGAGACACAGGGAGGCAATATCTGTCGCCATTATGTCTTGTTTAAGCATTTTGGTATTTTTTGCGTCAGAATTTCCAATCTTGGTAATTATTTCCATGTCAGAATTCTGTTTAATTTCTTTTAGTATTGATGCTCCCTTGGAATTGAGTGCAAGCACTCTGATATATGACGGTGGGGGAGTTTCGCGTATTCCAAGAATTGAGCAGAGTATAAGTCTTCGTATTCGGTGTCTTGTATGCCTCTTTGATACACAGGCATCTACGAATTCATCAAGATTTACACATTCTTTGCTTGCGTTTATAAGCCTTGAGGGAAGTCCTTCCTCCATTCCGCATATTCCCGAAAGTCTGCTCTCGTCTGATGTTCGGAAAAATCCTATAATAAAATCCGAAATGCTGTTTATATCATATATATCTTCGCTCCTGCAAAGAAGGTCAGCCTTATCAAAGTCTCCTGAGAGAATTCTTTTTCTTATTGAAGTTGCCGAGGCAAACTCACCCGTATCCTCGGTATCGTGGTAACTTCCTATGCGTTTTACAATGTTGAATTTAAGGTCAGGATTTATTTTCATGGCATTTGACATGTATGATATGCCAAGTGTTGCATTTGGCGAAAGAACTTCCTTGGGAAGAGTGCCCAAAGCAGCTTCGCTTGCCCTCTCGCACGCGGCAGGATATCCCAGACCTTCCGACAAAGCCTTATTAAGCTCGGCTTTGTACTCGGTGGGTTGATTTGCTTTTAGCTTTGCCATTGCTGTAAGAAGCTCGGTATCGGTACATTCGCTTCCGAATGATATTCCGTATGCTCCCATACCGCTCAGTATTTTTACAGCTCCTTTTGCATAAATTTCTGCAGATTGGAGAACATAGCAAGCGGGGATTTCAACAACCAGATCCGCACCGTTTTCTATTGCGGATTTGGCTCTTGTCCACTTGTCATATATTGCAATGTCGCCCCTTTGAACAACAGAACCGCTCATCGCACAAACTATACCATCGCACGATGTATTGAGCCTTGTTTGCTCTATAAGATACTTGTGACCTCTGTGAAAAGGGTTAAATTCGCATACTATTCCAAAAAATTTCATTTTTTCTCCTTTTTTTTGAAAAAAACTCTTGACAAATACTGTAAAGGTGTGTATAATAGTCAATGTTGATTGGTTCGCACCATTAGCTCAGTTGGTAGAGCACCTGACTCTTAATCAGGGTGTCCCGGGTTCGAGTCCCTGATGGTGCACCAGAAAATAGCATTCACGATAGTGGGTGCTATTTTGTTTTATGGAGATAAACCGAGTACCATTCAGTGTTCGTGCAAGCACTCCGCTTCATGGACAGGGACTCTCAGCTACAAAACAATCCACTGGATTGTTTTGCTTACGCTTCGTCTGATGGTGCACCAGAAAAAAGCACTTCTTCGGAAGTGCTTTTTCCAATGAAATACGCCTTACGGCGTGTGAAATAGCTTCGCTATGAAATACACTTCGTGTATGAAATATTGCTTCGCAATATGAAAAGGCGTATTTTATTTCATATTTTTCTAAAAGAAAAATATTTTATAATCCGCAGGATTATTTCATATCAACGAAGTTGATATTTCATTAAAATATATGCACTATTAAACATAAAACCATTAACAA
>JAZREC010000016.1:0-3226 GCA_045660605.1 Clostridia bacterium | reverse complement strand
TATTTGTCATAAGAATAAGCGATGCAGTAATTGCAAATATATTTTTCATAATTAACCTCTTAATAAATTATTTTCAACTTTATTTTATGAAGGGTGAAATCAATATAATTGCTTCGTCCGCTATACGATATCCGGCCCCACACTAGGTATGAATTTTGGGAACATTAGGCCCAAATCTTTGTAAAAATCCCGCCGCGATGACACGCTCACTCAGAGCGAGGCATCGCTAAAATCGACGGACAGCAGCGGTAATTTGATTCCGTCGATTTTACGGAATTTTTACTTTGATTTGTTCCGAATGTTTTAACCCAAAATTCATAAGAGTGTGCTATGGGATACCGCATATCGTACGAGCGCACAGCGGAGGATATTCAATAAGTTGCGTCTTGCGTATTTTAAGTTAAAACATCTGCCTGAAATCCAGTAAAAACGGAGTAAAATTACCGAAAATCAATTTCCTCTGCGGTTCGGTAATTTTAGCGCTGCCAAGCTCTGAGTGAGCTTGTCGGCGCGGCTCCGTTTTTTGTGCAGATTTAAGGTAGATGTTCTTGAAAGACGCACCTAGCAACGATTGAATATCCTCCGATGAAGCGTATCACAAATTTACCCTTTACAGAATTGTTCTTATAATTATTTTATCACAATACAGGTAAATATTCAAGGTTTATAAAATTTTTCCAACACATTGACATTTTTTTGCAAAGACTATAAAATATATGGTGGATTTGCTAAATTATACTTTCTGATAATTGACTGCCATGGTGATATGTTGTATAATGTAAATATCTATAATACAGAGGAGATTAAATATGTTTGGTAACGCATATATAATGGTTGTACTGGGAATAATCATTGCCAAAGGTCTTGGCTTCTACCGCGATATGGTTTTTGCGGGAGTATTCGGCACAGGAGTTATGGCAGATATATATTTTCAGGTCTTTGGTCTTGTCAACCTGATATTTACAGGTATCGGAATGGCACTGTCCACACTTGTGATAAAAAATCTCAACAAGGCGGAAAATGCAGGACACCAAAAGGCATATGTGTCGGGGTTTTTAAGAAAAAGCTTTCTTTATCTCATTTGCGCATCGGCTGTAATGGCTGTATTTGCCCGTCAGATTGTGGGAATAATCCTTCCCGAAATTTCAGGAGATGAGCTTATTCTTGCGACAAAGCTGATGTATGTAATGATACCGTCTCTTATTTTCGTTGTCATTGCATATATAATATCGGGAATTCTGCAGAACGAAAAGGTTTTCTTTATAACCTCGATTATGAGTTTCCCGTTTAATGTTGTCATAATTCTTGCTCTGAGCATTCCCGATGTGTCCGTATTTACAATAGGCCTTGTTACCACACTCGGATGGTTTTTACATATTGTAATACTGCTTCCGTCCTTCTACAAAAAGAAATATACTCTTTTTGGCAAAGGATGTGAACTTAAGAAAAACGGCGAACGCAATCTTGAAATTTTCTGGATATTTGTATCCAACATGATGTTTCAGCTTTGCTTCTATACCGACAGAGCGTTTGTCGGTTTGAGCGAGGGCATGGCATCTACCTTCAACTATGCATCAAACCTCTTTGTGACAATATCCAGTATTTTTGTTGTGGCTATGTCTACGGTTGTTTTTCCGTCTATTTCCAAAAACTACGAAGAGGGCAACATAGGATATGTAAACGGTCTTATGCAACATATCATATCGATTATGACCGCAATATTCCTGCCGTTTTTGCTTGTGGTGGGACTTTTCGGTACGGATATAATAAGACTTCTCTACGAAAGAGGCTCCTTCACTCCCGAGGCAACTGAGTCTGTTTCCCTGATATTCTTTATATACTCTCTCGGTATTCTTGGATATCTGTCGCAGGAGCTGTTTAACAAGGTTATTTACCTTTCGGGCAAATACCGATACTGCGTAATCGGAACAATCGCCGTTGTTACGCTGAACATCATAATAAATCTTTTAATTGTAAACCTTGTTCCCGAAATTACAATAAGCGGAGCAATTACACTTCCGATACTTCTTACGGCAATATGCACCTCGGTTCTTCTCATATGCTATGCTGTTCTTATTGCATTTGCAATAACAAAAATTGTCGGAAGATATCTTACAAAAAAGCTTGCGGGCGATGTGCTGAAAATACTGCTTTCGGGTCTTTGTGCTCTGGCTGTATATATAGTATTTAATGCTTTGATGCCAAAGCTTACACACGGATACATTACATTTATTATTCCTCTTGCGCTATGCGGTGTCACATATGTAGGCTCTCTCGCAGTTACGGGAATTCTCAAAGCTCTGATAAGGAAGGTATGATTATGAAAAATTTTATTACAAAATATGTACCATGGATAATTATTGCGGTTATGCTTCTGTCTCTTATCCCCGGATTATTTAACAGAATATCGCACGAAAATGCCAATAACAATGTGGTTATATCCATCCATCACAACAATATGCTTGACAAGCTCTCTTACCCTAAGTTTTCCGAGACGCTGGATAACTTCAAGGACATCGGAGCAAACATGGTATCCGTTATGGAAGAGGACCTTAATTTCCTTGTATCCAAAGGCGACTTAACTGTAATCAAGTACAATGTGCTTCGCCACAAATATGACGAGGAAAGCATGAAAATTGCAGAGCTAGTTGCCAAAAACTGTCCCGAAACCGCATATGACAGCTATGTTGTACTTGTCGCAAGAGACCATATGAAAAAGAGACTAAGCTACTCTCTTCCCCGCATGTACGGAAAGGCTGACTATGCCAAGGCAGGAAGCTACAGAGGTATAGACCTCTATGTATTCTATGACGGAAGAAAAGAGCTCTGGGATTACTCCGTAGGCTTCAATGAGGGTGCAATTGCCGATATGAAGGACAGAGGCTTTAATGTAACACTCATTCACAAGGTCAAAAACTACGCCAAGCAGGATTATATACAGGATATAGAAGCCCTTGTCAAAAAATATGATATCAAATACTTAAATCTCAAAGAAGATAACTTCCAGTACGACGACAAGGACAAAATTTTCAAAAATTACGAAATGCTGTCCGATGTCATAACAGACAATGATATGACTTTGGTTGTTACAGAAAATACCAATCAGCTTTCCAATCAGAAGTTTTTTGGCTACAGCTTTGTATATAACAGTGCACTCCAGAAAACAGGCAAGGTTCTTCGTTCATACGAAACAAATGACGAATCCCAGCAGGATGAGTCCAAGTAC
>JAZREC010000015.1:0-10594 GCA_045660605.1 Clostridia bacterium | reverse complement strand
AATATGAAGAAGATAATAGCATTATTATTAAGTATTACTCTTTTACTTGGTTGCTTTAGCGTCGTTTCTGCTTCTGATAAGTCAGCAGAGGTAACAGACACAGACGAAGCACTGGCACTTCTTACATATATGGATATGGTAGAAGAGGGAGGAGTCCTTTCGGAAAATATTACAAGAGCAGAATTTGCATCTCTTGTTGCAAAGGCAGTCAAAGCAAGTGCATCAAGCGGTAAGCAGTATTATTTGGATGTGGTAACAACATTTTCTGCATTTGATGCTATTTCAGCTCTCACAGAGCTTGGATATCTTTCCGTAGGAAGCAATATGTTATTCAGACCAAATGACAACATTATGCTTTCGGAAGCTGCCAAAATAATTGTTTCCATGCTTGGTTACGGCGAGCTTGCCAATGCCAAGGGCGGTTTCCCATCGGGATATCTCGGTGTTGCAAACACACTTGATATAATACAGGGCATAAACAGTCAGTATATCACCAGAGAGCAGGCATATGTAATGCTTATGAGAGCCATGAATACTCCCTTGCTTGTTGCAAATTCTGTAGAAGATGGTGCATTAAGCTACGAGGTTGACAAGAAGTCCACTATCTTATCTGTATATCACGATATCTATTATATCGAAGATACAGTTAACGCAGTAGGACAGATATCTCTCAAAAATTCTGCAAAGCTCTCCGAGGGCAAGGTGCTTATTGGAAATAAGACTCTTTCTGCAGAAAAGATTTCTGCTGATATGTACGATTATATCGGTATGACAATCATAGGCTATTATACCGAAACTGATGAAAAGAACGCAAGTCTTATCGTTGCTCTTCCTCTGGGCGAAAGCAACAGCGTGGTTACAGTCAGCAAAAACAATGTATCGTCTGTAGAAGACAAGGGTGGTTACTACAGCTTTGATTATTATGACGAAAACGAAAGAATAAAGAATGTAAAGGTTCCCAGAGGTGCTGTTGTTATCAAGAACGGCGAGAGTGTAACGGAGGATTTATTTAATGAAATCCGTATAAAAAAAGGCTCATACAAATTCCTTGACCACAATAATGACGGCAAAATTGATGTGCTCTTTGTAAATGAATATTATAATCTTATAGTCGGCAATATAGAAAACCTTGAGGCTATGACCCTCGTTAGGGATGTTATAGAAACTGAATTCTATGAATTTTATCGCGGACCTGTTGGCTCAAGAAAGGTTATATACGATAAATTTGACCAGACTCACAAAATTGATGTAACCGAGGAAAGCGGCAAAATTATTAAGTTCAAGAATTTTGACGGCTCGCTTGGTTCCATTGATGATATTAAGGTTAATGATGTACTCAATGTGTATAGGTCCAAGGACGGTAATTACATAGAGGTCATCAGAGGAAAGGGAACAGTTGACGGAACTGTAAGTGAAGTAAGCTATCTGGATAATAACAAGGCATTACTTACAATCAATGAAGAGGAATATACCATTGATAAAGAAGTAACTGACCTTCTGGAATTTAACATCGACGCTGGAACCGCATGTACATTCTATCTTGATTCCTTTGGAGAAATAGGCTTTGCTAGTCTGAAAGCCAATGCTGATATCATTTATGGTTATCTGGTTGCAATTGATAAGGCAGATAAGGGCTTAAACAGTGATATAAGTGTTCAGATATTCGGTCAGAATAATGTATTTGATACATATAAATGGTCCAAAAAAACAACGATAGACGGCGGCTTTATAGAAAACCGTGATGAAGCTTACAAATTCCTTTCGAAGCATACCAAGAAGGTAGTAAGATTTTCGGCAGACGAAAATAAGGTTTTAACCTTCCTTGATACAGTAGAAAGAAATGTAGCTAAGGAAGGTGAAACCAACCTGATAGAAAGTCTGCCGTTTGGTAACTATTACTATTTGGCAGGCAGTAACTCCTTCCATACTAGCGACAAATCCGAAAAAGACTTAGTGGCTTTGAAATCATCAACACCTGTATTGCTTGTTCCCACAGATGAAACAATTGACTCGGGTGATTATGACGCAGAAAACTTCAAGATTAAAAAGCGCAGTGATTTTGTTTCTGATGTACCATATAATGTGGCAACATATCGAATTACACCCAGCGAATGTTATGAAGACATAATACTCTTGAAGAAGGACGGTAGCTGGACTAGTATAACAGGATATGTACCCTATATGGTTTTGGATGTAAAATCAACTGTTGATGAAAATGGAGAATTAATTGATGTTGTTACAGCACAAAGCGGACAAAAGCCAAAGAATTATAAGACAACTGACCGCAAGGTGCTTGAGGGAAAGAACATTAAACGAGGCGACCTTGTATGGTTTGAATTTGATGACGATGGAAGATTTGCTTCTGTAATTGATGTATTGGTAGACAGCGAGACATTGACACCTACGGTTGCAAATGCGAAGAATGAACCCGGATATTACACAAAGAGGCAAAAGACTATTTCGTCTTTAACAGATACCGAGAAGTCATTCGGATATACTGAGCTTCCCGCGCACAAGGGCTCAGCTGCGGTTGTAGACGACAGAGGCCGCAGACAGTCTCCGTTTATGATATTGTATGGATATATAGGAGAATTGGATGTAAGATATCCTGTTATGAAGTTTGCATTCACCAAAGAAGATTGCGAGAATGAAAACTATGCGCTAATAAGAAATATTGAGAATCCTAATATCATTGTATATGACAAAAACAGCGGTAAGAACGGTAATATATACTGGGCACCCGGTACTGATATTATTGACTATAAGAGCGATAGCGAAAATTGTTCTTTTGTAGCAGTATACTTGGAGCAAAATGCTGTTAGCAAGATATTTGTATACAAATAATCGGAGGATAGAGACAAAATGAATTATAATGGCAACAAAGCTGAAAATGTAAAGATTGCATATATAGGCGGCGGTTCAAGAGGTTGGGCATGGGGACTCATGTCCGACCTTGCCATGAACGGCGATATGTCGGGAGATGTGTATCTCTATGATATAGACTACGAAGCTGCCTGTGATAACGAAACTATAGGAAACAAAATTAAAGATGTTGATGGCTGTAATTCCGTATGGAATTACAAGGCGGTAAAAACTATAGGAGAAGCACTTACAGGTGCGGATTTTGTTGTAATATCCATACTTCCGGGAACCTTTGACGAGATGGAGTCCGATGTTCACGCACCCGAAAAATACGGCATTTATCAGAGTGTGGGCGACACATCGGGACCCGGCGGTATAATAAGAGCACTTCGTACAATTCCCATGTTTGAGGAAATTGCACTCGCAATTAAGCAGTATTGCCCTGATGCATGGGTAATAAATTATACAAATCCCATGACGATATGTGTTAAGACACTTTATAATACCTTCCCCGAAATCAAGGCATTCGGTTGCTGTCATGAGGTATTCGGTACACAGAAGTTTCTTATCAAGGTTCTTAAGGAATATATGGAAATCGAGGATATTAACAGGGACGAAATCAAGACAAATGTTGTCGGCATAAACCACTTTACATGGATTACCGAGGCAACCTACCGCAATATTGATATTTTCCCTCTCTATAAGGAATTTTGTGAGAAATATAAAGAAGAAGGCTACGGAATGCAGAAAATTAACTGGTTTGATAAGGATGTCAGCTTCCACTACAGCAAGAACAAGGTAAAAATTGATTTGTTCAGAAAATTTGGATATATCGCCGCGGCAGGAGACAGACATCTTGCTGAGTTCTGCAACGGAAGCTGGTATCTATTAGACGACAACAAGGTTGCCGAGTTCCGCTTTGGTCTTACGCCTGTAAGATGGCGTAAGGAAGACCTTGAAGAAAGAAAGCAGAAGGGCAGAGACCTTGTATCAGGTGCAAAGGAATTTGAACTTGCACCCACAGGCGAGGAGGGTGTTGAACAGATGAGAGCACTCTTGGGCTTAAGAGAGCTTACAACAAATGTCAACATTCCAAATGTCGGACAGATACCAAATCTTCCTCTCGGAGCAGTTGTGGAAACCAATGCATCCTTCAGGGCGGATAGCCTGAGACCCGTTATGGCAGGCGAAATTCCCCGGTCAATTTATTCCTTGATTACCCATATAGTAGGCGAGCAGGAGATTGTCGCTGAGGCAGGAAGAACAAGAGATCTTGAAATGGCTTTTAGGGCTTTTGTGTCCGACCCGCTTGTAAGTCTTGATACCGATAAGGCAAGAGAGCTTTTTGATACTATGATAGACAATACGAAAGAATATCTCAAAATGTATGATATATGATTGTAGGGGCGGGGCTCTGCTCCGCCCGCTTTTTTGAACATACCCATATTTCAAATTGGAAAAGAGGAAAAATAATGTTTACATACGCAAGCCCCAAGGATGTCGGTGTTTCGGCAAAGCAGATAAAAAAATATATAGGTATACTCGAAAAATATGAGCTTTCTACCCATAGCGTAATTATGGCAAGAGGCGATAAGATTTTCTTTGAAAAATACTGGGAGCCTTTTCACAAGGACTTTCCCCACAGAATGTACTCTGTTACCAAAAGCATTGTATCTCTTGCAATCGGATTTTTAATTCAGGACGGAAAAATTTCCTTAAATGATAAAATCTGTGATTTTTTCCCTGATTTGATTCCCGATGAGCTTGGCGAGAACATGAGAAATCAGACAATAGAGAATATGCTTATGATGAGCACAGGATTTATTGCAGGCAGAGACTACTGGCTTCACAAGCACGGCGGAGACAGATTAAGACATTATTTTGAAGTAAACAGCGGTGAGCTTACAGGAAATGAGAACTCAAAAAAACCCGGTAATTTCTTCAGCTATGACTCGGCCGGTTCGTTTGTACTCGGTGCACTTGTTGAGCATATATCGGGAAAAAGCTTTATGGAATATATGAACGAAAAGCTGTTTAAGGAAATCGGTATTTCGGAGCATGCACATTTCCTCAAATGCCCCGGCGGACATGTATGGGGCGATTCTGCTCTTATATGTACACCTCTTGACCTTCTTAAGATAGCAAGATTTACTATGAACTACGGAAAGGTCGGCGATAAGCAGATACTTTCCGAAGAGTACTTAAGAGAGGCTACATCCAATAAGATTGCCAGCACTGTATCAGGGCTTGTGTGTGCCGAGGGATTTGGCTACGGATATCAGATATGGCGTACATGGAATGACAGCTTCTTCTTTAATGGTATGGGTTGTCAGTTTGCAGTGTGCAATCCCGAAAAGGATATTATACTTATATATAACGCTGATAATCAGGCGATCGGTAACGCAAAGGATATCGTAATAGATAGATTTTTTGAAGAAATTGTTGACACTGCGGACATGGATTTTGATGACGAAATAACCACAGAGGAGCTTCTTGACAGTGTAAAGGAGCTTAAACTCCAGTATAGAAAAGGTATGTATCATACAGATACTGCTGATATAATAAACGGTAAGACCTATAAGATGAATAGTAACCGTATGGGTATTACAGAAATCACCGTAAAGCTTAACGGTGACAGCGGAGAATTTATCTACAAGAATGCACAGGGTGACAAGTGCCTTAAGTTTGGTATAGGAAGAAATGAATTTTCTCTCTTCCCCGAGGAAGGATATTCCCGCGAGGTCGGAGGCGTAGAGCAGGAGGGCAACTATTACAAATGTGCCGCATCTGCAGCGTGGATAGAGGACAAGAAGCTTGCCATAAAGGTACAGGTTATTGATGAATATTTAGGAAAGCTCAATATTTTAATGAGCTTTAAGGATAAAGACGAAATCTCTGTGAATATGAGTAAAATTGCCGAGGGCTTTATGGTAAACTATCAGGGCTATGCAGAGGGAAAGCTTATTAAAGAGGGTGAAAACTGATGGAGCTTCTTAAAATACTTGAAGACAAAAAACTTAATTTAGACCATTTTCCCTCAAGACTCCATGCAGTTGTTTTCAGGCTTTGGGAAACAGTTAAGGCAGAGAGGATTGCCGATGCACTCGGTTTAAGCCTTGACATTATAGAAAAGACAGCAGAGGATATGGGCTTAAAACCCCAGAAGAATATGGAAAACTGGGAAAACCGGGGTTATATTACCACTATAAAAAATGCATGGCATCTCTTAAATTACGACCAAATCACAAGGCTTCTTGGCATAACCAAAGAAAAATTGGCGTCAATCATCAAGGATGAAGACTTTCTGTATGTCAAGCTTGGAGAATTTAAGCCGTATACCGAGGATATAACCCTTGAGGAGCTGTCAGCTGAAAAGAAACAGCATCTTGCAAGAATTAAAAAGCTTATGACAGAGGAAGTCGGAGATATTTTTGACGGAAAAGCACCCTTTGATTTCTTTGAAATATCCGATGAAAAAGCAGAAATTTTACCAAGCGATGATATACGGTTGATTTATTCATATTGCGGTCTGTTTGGCAATGCTCTTGACGAGGATATTACGATATCCTATCCCGAGGAGATGCTTAAAAAGTATGCCTGTGCAGGAGTTAATGCCGTATGGCTTCCTGTAATTTTGTATCAGGTTACGGAGTTTTCTTTTGACCCATCATATTCTTCAGGCTGGCAGGACAGACAGAGACGGTTAAAAGAGCTTGTAGCTCTTGCAGGTAAATACGGCATCAAGGTTTATCTGTACTTAAATGAGCCAAGGTCAATGCCCCTTGCTTTTTTTGAAAAGTATCCTGAGCTAAAGGGACATACAACGGAAATGTACGCGTCTCTTTGCCTTAGTGATAAAAGGGTACTTGAAAATTTAAGGAAATCCGTCCGCTCGCTTTGCGAGGCAGTACCGAATTTGGGCGGTTTCTTTACAATCACAATGTCCGAAAGTCTTACGCATTGTAAGTCAATCATTGGAAATGACTGCGAAAAGTGTAAGGATATTCCTGCATATAAGCAAATATCGGATATCATATGTGCAATTTCGGAAGAATCAAGAGCCGTAAATCCCGATATCAGAACTATTGCATGGACATGGGCTTGGGATTCTATGACCGATGAAGAGATAAGAAAGTGTATTTCTTCAATCCCCATGGAAGTAATACTTCAGTCAAACAGCGAGAGAAAGCAAAAATTCTGCATTGGCGGTGTTGAGGGTGTTGTTCACGATTACAGCATGTCAATTCCCGGTCCGTCCGATTCTGCAAAAGAGGTATGGAGCATATCCAAAGAAACCGGACACGAAATCAGCGCCAAGGTACAGATAAATAATACATGGGAATGTTCTACTGTTCCTTATCTTCCTGTTTTTGATCTTATAAGAGAGCATATGTCAGGACTTTCCAATGAGGGTGTAAGACATATTATGCTCAGCTGGACTCTTGGCGGCTACCCGTCAATAAACTTAAAAATCGCATCATCTGCACTGAAGGATAACAGCGAGCAGGCATATGACAGAATACTGGAAGAGGAATTCGGACAGTATTGTGAGCTTGTAAAGAAAGCAACAAAGATTTTTTCTGATGCATTCAGAGAATTTCCATTCCATCTGAGGACATTATACAACGGTCCGCAGAATGCAGGTCCTTCCAATCTTCTTTTTGAAGAGCCGACAGGCTTTAACTCAACCATGACATGTTTCTCATATGATGACCTTGACTCATGGCGTTCGATTTACCCTGAGGATATTTTCGTAAATCAGTTAAAGAAGCTCAGCGATAAGTGGAAAACGGGACTTGATGTTATTGAGAATATGCCCGAATGTGAATTTAAGCAGACTGCAATCGGAGGATATTTACTTTTTAATTCTTCTTACAATCAGAGTGCTTATATAATTGCAAGAAGAAATAATGACAAAGAAAAAATGCTTACAGCAATTGCAAAAGAAAAGGAAAACGCCCTGATGATGCTTGATATTATGAAGAAAAATCCTGCCTTTGGTTATGAAGCGTCAAATCATTACTATTTCAATAAGGGTATGCTTGCCGAAAAGGTAATTTGCTGTGATTATTTGGAGCAGAAATTAAAGGATTTACACAGAATTTAATGCAAGTTATTGCAAATATACTAAGATAAGGAGTTTTGGGTATGAAATACAAAAACAAAATTGGAATTATTCAGGACATTAAAACTTTTTTTGAGGATAACACACTTGTGGATTTTCTCGTAAGTATAGGCATTGAGACACTTCAGCTTGTTTCTCACGATGTAAGCCTTATGACAGATGAAAATGCCGATAAGCTTCTTAAGATGACCGAAGGCAAGCTCAAAATCACATCTGTATGGTGCGGTTGGAGCGGACCGCAGGTTTGGAATTTTGTAGATGGTCCCGGAACACTGGGATTAGTTCCTGCAGCTTACCGTGGCATACGTTTGGCAGAACTCAAAAAGGGAGCAGATTTTGCCCAGAGATTGGGAGTTCAAAACCTGGCAACTCATGTTGGATTTATTCCGGAGCAACCTTGTTATGAAGGATATCGTGATTTAGTTTCTGCAGTAAGGGATATAGCAAGATACTGCAAAGCGAAAGACCTATATTTTAATTTTGAAACAGGTCAGGAAACTCCGGTTACACTTATGCGTGTGTTTTCCGATGTAGGTGAAGATAATCTGGGTATAAATTTTGACCCTGCTAATCTTATTTTATATGGTAGGGGAAATCCTATAGATGCTATTGATATTTACTGTGACAAAATAAGAGGCATTCATGTCAAAGATGGTGATTATCCGAAAGAAGATTTTCATAAGCTGGGTAGAGAACGAGTAGTAGGTGAGGGCAGTGTCAACTTCCCTGTGTTCTTGCCAAAGCTTCTTGACGGCGGATACGAGGGTGACCTTTATATCGAACACGAAATCAAGGATGCTGACCGTGCAGAGGATGTAAAAAAGACAGTTAAGTATATAAAGGAATTGATGGCATAACAATTCCTTAAATTATGAGGTGATAAAAATGTTAAAGTATGGAATTATTGGTTTTGGAGGCTTGGGAAAGGTTCATTTCTCGGGTACAGAAGAGCTGTATAAGGCACACAATGATGTAAAGCTTGTAGCTATCTGTGATGTTGACGAAAATGCTTTTACAAGCAATACATCAACAAATCTCGGAGAGGACGAAACAAAGCTCGACCTTTCTATGTACAAGCTTTACACAGATGCAAAGGAAATGCTTGAAAAAGAAGAGCTTGACTTTATCATAACAGCAGTTCCTACATATCTCCATGATGATATTGCTATAATGGCTATGGAAAAGGGAATACATGTATTTTGCGAAAAGCCTATGGCACTCAGTGTAGAAAGAGCTCAAAGCATGATTGACTGTGCAAAGAAGAATAATGTTAAGCTTATGATAGGCCAGTGTCTGCGTTATATGCCCAGCTACGAAAAACTCAAGGAAATAATTGATTCGGGTAAGTACGGCAGAGTTCTCAGAGCAAACTTTTACCGTGTAAGCTGTACACCCACATGGGGCTGGGAAAACTGGTTTGTAGATGCAGATAAGAGCGGCGGAGCTGTTCTTGACCTCCATGTTCATGATGTTGACTTTATAAACTATGCTTTCGGTATGCCAAAGTCTGTAACATCAATGGCAACAAACTACAAAACAGGCCATGACTCAATCGTAACCATGTATGGCTATGATGATATGGTTGTTACATCAACAGGTGACTGGGGCTGTCCAGCTGAATACGGCTTTTCCACAGGTTTCTTTGTTAAAATGGAAAAAGCAACTATCGAAATAAAGAACGGCAAGTTCATGCTTTTTGTTGAGGAAGGAGAGACTCAGGAAATAGAGCTTCCCAAGGAAAGCTCATATCTTAAAGAGGTTGCCGATTTTGTGAGCTGTATAAAAAATGATACTGTTTCAAAAATCAATCCTCCCGAATCTTCAATGAATGCTATTAAAATTGCACTCGCAGAGAAGGAATCCTCAGACAAGGGACAGACTGTAATCCTGTGATATAATTAAGTGAATGGGGAGAATATATTTATGAAAAGATTCATCATGTATTCAAAACTGAAAAAAGACAAGATTGATGAGTATGTAAAGCTTCATAAAAATCCTTGGCCCGAGATATTAACACTTATTTCTGAGTGTAATATCACCAACTATTCAATATCAATCCGCGGTGATGAGCTCTATACATACTATGAATATGTCGGAGATGATTACGAAGCTGATATGAATAAGATGGATAACAGCGAAGATATGCAAAGATGGTGGACATATACAAAGCCATGCTTTTTATATCATAATGAAGGAAAATACTATGAAGATTTAGAAGAAATATTTTATCTCAAATAAAATAACCTGCAAATCATAAAACAAGGACCTGCAAAATCGCAGGTCCTTGTTTTATGATTGGCTCTTTGTCAATAGTTGGGGTCAAAATTGAATAATGGAATTTTCTATGGCGGTTGCGGAATTTTAAGCAACCGCCTTTCCAATCTCTTTTTTGTAATTGAACATATGTAATATTCTTTTTCTGAATCTATTAAAATTACGGTATCCGTAAGCATTTCTTTTTAAAACTTTGATCTTGTTGTTGCATCCCTCTGTAAATCCGTTGGTATAGGGATAATCGAATGTATTAAATATGGATTTTGACCAGTTTTGAAGCGTTGTTGCACAATCCTGATAATCTTTTAATCGACTGTTTTGAGCTGTTAAAAT
>JAZREC010000014.1:0-4728 GCA_045660605.1 Clostridia bacterium | reverse complement strand
GAATAATGTTATTTTTATTGAATTTTTTGTCGTTTTGTGTTAAAATAGGTTATATTATAATTCGAAGGTGAGCAGTATGAAAAAAGAAGAATTTATAAAAATATATACTGAAAATATTAAAAGAGAGGGTGCGGATAAGCTCCTTAACTATCTTACAAGCGACTCGTGCGACTTTTTTACCGCACCTGCCAGCACAAGATTTCACAGTGCATACAGCGGAGGTCTTATGGAACACAGCCTCAATGTATATTACTGTCTTAAGGATTATCTTTCAAGACCCCGTGTAAGAGATGTCTACGGACTTGATATAAACGAAGAAACAATTGCGATAGTTGCACTGCTTCACGATTTGTGCAAAATAAACTGTTACAAGCCCTCAACCCGTAATGTAAAGGACTCTCACGGCGTATGGCACACCGTACCTACATACTCATTTGAAGACGATATGCCTTACGGACACGGCGAGAAATCAGTTTACATAATATCAGGATATATGCGTCTCACAAGAGAGGAAGCGTTTGCGATAAGATATCACATGGGCTTTTCGGGAAATGAAGACAAGCTCAGCGTAGGAAATGCTTTTGATAAGTTTCCTCTTGCATTTGCTCTTTCCACAGCAGACATGGAAGCAACATACTTCATGGAGGAAGAGCCTGAAGCAATCAGATAATAACAGTCATTTTGACTGTTAAATATTTATAAGGGAGGTATTTTACCGATGAGAAAGTTTTTTTGTTTAGTTATTTGTATTTGCATATTTTTATGCAACTTTGCCGTATGCGCAAATGAACCTCCCCACTCTTTTACATGGAATATAAAGGACGGTACACTTACCGTTTCGGGAACAGGCGAAATTCCCGATTACAGAAACGAAACCGATATACCATGGTTTTCTCAAAAATCAGAAATTGAAAAAATAGTTATTGAAGATGGTATTACCCGCATTGGAAACCTTGCTTTCTACGGTCTTACAAATGTCAAAGAAGCGGTAATTGCAGACAGCGTTATGAGTATGGGTATTTATCCCTTTGGCTACACAGAAGCTACAAAGAAAAGCATTGGAAATCTGTCGGCACCGTATCAGTTTGAGATTACAAGCGACAGCACCGTTATATCAAAGGGTGAGGAATTCACAGTCTCCATAGAGCTTACGGGCGATATGAAGGATATAGCAGGCGTGCAGTCAATACTCCTCTTTGACAGAGAGAGAATAGCCATTGATGAAAATAACTGGTATGATAAAGACTGGTATGAGAGCATTGACGAAACAAATCTCGGATATATAAGCAAGCCCTCAGCAGGCTTTGTGGCAAACAATCTTCGTCTTCTCTATATATCCCTTAGCGGAAAAAGTATAGATAAGTCAAGCCCTCTTTACACCAAAGGCGTAACAACGGTTACCGTACTTAAGGCTAAATGCACGGCACTTACTGACATCGAAGATATCAACACATCATGCTTTGCTATAAAAAGCAGTTCTGTATCGCTTATAAAAGACGGTGCAATCGCAAATCCCGAATGTGCTGAAACTCAGCTTGCAACAAGGATAAGAGTTCCGTTAAAGGATATCAACATAAACGGAGAAATCCCAAATTCAAGCGAAAGCAAGCCTCAGAAACATGATGTTCTTACCGTAATAGCTGACGGCAAGACGGTAGAATATGATGCAAAGCCGTATGTTGATGAAAACGGTGTTGCGATGGTTCCCCTGAGATTTACACTTGAGACAATGGGTGCTCTCGTCACATGGGATAATTCCACATCTACTGCTTTTTCGATATATAATGACGAAATGAGCGCAGTACAGATTGGAAATAGCAGGGTGTTTACAAGTAATTCTTCCCAAACGCTTTCTGCACCTGTATGTATATCCGAGGGGCGTACCATGGTTCCTGTTGACTTTTTCAGCAATGTGTTCGGTTTCAGTGCAAAATACAGTGCCGACTTAAATCTTATAACAATATCCAAATAACAGAAAAGGAACATTACAATGAACAACAATATATATAAAGACTTCGGGATTTCACCTGAGGTTATAGAATACTGCGATAATATTCTCCTGGGTCTTAAAGACAGATTTGAAGAAATAGACTCCGTTTCGGAATATAATCAGGCAAAGGTTACTCTTGCCATGCAGAAAAACAAAGTTTGTGCGGAGTGCTTTGCAGGTTCTACAGGCTACGGCTATAATGACCTCGGAAGAGAAATTCTTGAAAAGGTATATGCAGACTGCTTCCATACAGAAGCTGCTCTCGTCCGTCCGCAGATAACCTGCGGAACACATGCTCTGAGCATAGCTCTCGGAGCAAATCTTCTACCCGGCGATGAGCTTCTGTCTCCTGTAGGAAAACCCTATGATACACTTGAAGAGGTTATAGGAATAAGAGACAGCGTATGTTCCCTTAAGGAATACGGCGTAAGCTACCGTCAGGTTGACCTTCTCGAAGACGGTACATTTGACTATGAGGGTATCAGAAAAGCAATAAATAGCAAAACAAAGCTTGTTACCATACAGCGTTCCAAGGGATACCAGTCAAGACCGACTTTCTCTGTAAAGCAGATAGGCGAACTTATTGCATTTGTAAAATCTATAAAGAGCGATGTCGTATGCATGGTAGACAACTGCTACGGAGAATTTGTAGAAAGAATTGAGCCGTCCGATGTGGGTGCTGACATGATAGTCGGTTCTCTTATCAAAAATCCGGGCGGAGGTCTGGCACCCATTGGCGGATACATATGCGGAAAGAAAACCTGCATAGACCGTTGTGCATACCGTCTTAGTGCACCCGGTCTCGGTCAGGAGGTCGGTGCAAGTCTCGACACAAACAGGTCTCTCTATCAGGGCTTCTTTATGTCCCCTACCGTTGTGGCAGGAGCACTTAAGGGTGCGATATTTGCGGCTAATGTATACGAGTCTCTCGGCTTTAAGGTTGTTCCGAATTCAACGGAATCAAGACATGACATAATTCAGGCGGTAGAGCTTGGAAGCAAGGAAAAAATGATAGCCTTTGCCGAGGGTATTCAGGCG
Source organism: Clostridia bacterium (assembly GCA_045660605.1). Classification (GTDB taxonomy): domain Bacteria; phylum Bacillota; class Clostridia; order UMGS1810; family UMGS1810; genus RGIG8748. Next base: position 1,700 of record JAZREC010000014.1, on the reverse strand, counting down.
GCGGCACCCGTAGACAGCTATGTTAAGCCCGAGCCTTACGCAATGCCCGGTTATGACAGCGATGTTATAATGGCGGCAGGTGCATTTATACAGGGCTCTTCCATAGAGCTTTCTGCAGACGGCCCGATAAGAGAGCCATATACAATATTCTTCCAGGGCGGTATAACATGGTATAATGCCAAATTTGGTATAATGATGTCACTTCAGAAATTATATGAAAAAGGACATGTAAATTTATAAAACAAAAGGAGAAATGAAAAATGTGGATTATAGCAATTATTGCCATGCTTTGCTGGAGCGGTTCCGATATATTCAGCAAGGTAGGCTCAAAGCAAGAGGATAAATTAAGTCATTACAAGGTAGGTATTGCAGTAGGTCTTGTTATGGGACTTCATGCCATATACGAGGTAACAATAGGCGGTGTTCCGCTTACATTCCAAGACATTATAAACTATCTGCCTGCATCGTTCTTCTACATACTTTCCATGGTAATAGGTTATGTTGGTTTAAGATACATAGAGCTTTCAATTTCATCACCCATCTGTAACGGTTCGGGTGCGGTAACTGCAATCCTCTGTATGCTTGTATGGGGTGTAACCTTTGTAGAAGAGGACTCAAATGCTGTATTTTTGAATGGTCCCATTATTGCAGGTATAGTTCTTATAGTATTAGGTATAATTGCACTTGGATTTATTGACAACCTTGAAGATGATGAACTCCGAAAAGCAAGACAGCTCAAGGCAAACAGAAAGTATTCAAAAAGTGTTCTTGCAATACTTCTGCCTATCCTCTACTGCATACTTGACTCATGCGGAACATTTGTAGATACTCTTATTGCAGACGGTTATATGGCAAGAATTGATGATGAGCTTCTGGTAGGCGATATCTTAAATACTGCCTATGAATTTACATGGATGTTTATCGGTATAATCTTCGCTATATATGTATTTGTAATAAAGAGAGAAAAAATAGACACAAAATACGACAGCGCAAAGCTTGCAGGCGGTATATGCGAAACCATCGGTCAGGTGTTCTATATGATGGTTATAGTTGCAGGCTATGTACCCGGATATGTAATCATATCCGCATACTGTGCAGTATCTACACTGTGGGGAAGAATATTCCTTAAAGAAAAACTTTCTGCAAAGCATTATGCGGCACTTATCGCTGCGTTTGCAGGAATACTGATACTCGGATTTTATGATGTATAATTAAATAGAAAAAGTGGCGGTGTAAAAAAACAAAGTTTTTTACACCGCCTTTTTTAGTGCGAGTAAATCTATAAGCCGAGTTCTGTATTGGACAGTTATCTATCTACGGCATGCATTTCTGCACACCTCAAGCCACCTATGGGAGACGCCGAGCAAGCTTATCCTCCCCGAAACAGAGCATATGCTCTGTCATGTACGGTGTTGCATCGGATGGGGTTTACACGGCTGTGCGGTCTCCCGCACACCGGTGAGCTCTTACCTCACCTTTTCACCCTTACCGCAAATGCGGCGGTATATCTTTCTGTTGCACTTTCCTTAGAGTCGCCTCCACCGGGAGTTACCCGGCACCCTGCCCTGTGATGCTCGGACTTTCCTCATCCAACAATAATATTGTTGTCCGCGATTGTCTGAACTACTCAACATTGAGTATTTTATCATTATTGTTTTTTTATGTCAATTATCAAAAGTGATTTTTTTCACAAATGCGGC
>JAZREC010000013.1:0-9809 GCA_045660605.1 Clostridia bacterium | reverse complement strand
ATAATGTTAAACCTTTATTTCATAACATAATTTATAGGGGCATAAATATAGTTATAAATGCAGTATGATTTAGATGCAAATAATTTTTGTCGATATGCAAACTTCGTTTGCTCGATATTTTTGTTATCACAAAATCGATATGTTTTCGCTACGCTCAAACTCGATATGATATAAATCTCGTCGCGTCAGCGACATATCGAGTTGCTTGCAACATATCGAGTCATTTATGACATATCGAAAATCTCGCAAGAGATTTATATCGATGCGTTGCTTTGGCAACGCAGGAAAGGACGGTTGATATATGAGAGTATTGCGTATAGGCGACAGCGGAACAGATGTTGAATACCTGTCGCTTGCACTTACAAGAGCAGGCTTTGGAACAGGGGGAATAAAAAACGAATTCGATACCTCGGTTCACAATGCGCTTGTAGCATTTCAAAACAGCGTTTCCATAAGTGCCGACGGTGTCGCAGGGGAAATGACATACGAATATCTTCTCCCCTACCTGAGAGGCTATGACTCTGTTGTAATAGCAGAGGGGGAAAACATAAGCACGCTTGCAAACCGCTTCGGCACAACCGAAGAGGCAATAAGAACTGCAAATCCGTTTCTTACGGAGTTTTTGCCGGGTGCATCGGTCATAGTGCCCTTTGGCTTTGATGTGACCCCTACAAATGTCAATTATTCGTGGGAGCTTGTGTCTCTTATAACAGACGGTCTCAAGGCAAGATATCCTTTTATAACAAAAGCAAGGGCGGGATACTCTGTAATGGACAAAAGTCTTGACTACCTTGTAATAGGAAACGGAAGCAGAAGAGCGTTTTTTAATGCCTCGCATCATGCAAACGAATGGATTACAACGCCCGTTCTGCTTAAATTTACCGAGGACTACCTCAAATCTCTCAGCTCCAACGGTGTGCTGGCTGATATAAACCCCAGAGAGCTTTATGAGACAAAGACGCTCTATGTAATGCCTCTGGTCAATCCCGACGGCGTAGACCTTGTGACAGGCTCCATACCCACGACATCGCAGTTCTATGTTAATGCGCGGGCAATAGCCTCCGCATATCCCGACATAGAATTTCCAAACGGCTGGAAAGCCAATATACTCGGAACCGACCTTAACTTAAACTACCCTGCATCGTGGGAAAAAGCAAGGGAAATAAAGAGTGCACAGGGATTTATCTCTCCCGCACCAAGAGACTATGTGGGTACTTCTCCCCTGTCTGCACAGGAAAGCAGGCATGTGTACAATCTTACACTCAGAGAAGATTTTGACCTCACCGTTTCGCTTCATACACAGGGGGAGGTCATATACTGGAAATATCTTGATTATCTTCCGCCCAGAAGCGAAGAAATTGCCGACAGGCTGGCAGAAGTAAGCGGATACACAAAGGAAATAACCCCCTATGCCTCGGGATTTGCAGGATATAAGGATTGGTATATATCCTACTACAACAGACCCGGATATACAGTAGAAATCGGCATGGGAACAAATCCCCTGCCGATTTCCGACTTTGATAATATTTATCCCTCTGTAAGAAGGCTTCTTACAGAAGCTTTGTATCTGACCTGAGATATCCGCACACTACTCTTTCTATGCCTGCGAGGTCTTTTGCCCTTGTTATATTTTCAAATAACGGCTTCATAATCATTTCTACATCGTCTGCCTGACCCATACCGACTTCAAAGGCAAGAATTCCGCCCGATTTGAGACAGTGGGGTGCATTTTTTGTAATTGCTCTGTAAAAATCAAGACCATCTCTTCCGCCGTCCAAGGCAAGATGCGGTTCATAACCTACAACATTGGTCTCCAGTTCTGATATATCCTCCGTGGGTATGTAAGGCGGATTGGACACAAGGACATCTGCCTTTGCACAGTACGGCTTATACGCATCATGGAGTTCAAATTTGACATCTGCCCCGTTTGACTCTGCATTGAATTTTGCAATCTCAAGTGCTGACGGACTTATATCAAGAGCTGTAACTCTGCTTCCCTCTATATATCGGGCCAGCGAGACAGCAATTGCACCCGAGCCCGTACACATATCTATTATATGAGGGCATGGAATATCCTTTGTCTCAGAGATGACTTTTTCCACAAGGATTTCCGTATCGGGTCTTGGGATAAGAACATCGGGTGTAACCTTAAATTCCAGAGACATAAACTCCTTTGTTCCCGTTATATAGCTTACAGGCTCATTGCTTCTTCGTCTTGATATATAATCAAAATATGTGTCCCGTGCTTTTTCGTCCATGATATCATCTCTGTGAAGTGTAAGATACAGGCTGTCGCACCCGAGCACATGGCAGATAAGAATTCTCGCATCAAGAGATGCGGTTTCCATATTTACTTCGTTAAGCAAGGCGATGCCCTCTCGGAGTGCATCGCCTATTGTATATCCTACCATTTGTCATCCTCGCTGTTTCCTGTAATTACTGCCTTCATTGATGCTATTGCAACCTCAAGCTGACTGTCATCAGGCTCTCTTGTGGTTATAAGCTGAAGCCACAGACCGGGTTTTGTAAGCACTTTGGTTATGGGGCTTTTGCTTCTTCCGGCAAACTTAATAAACTCATATGATATTCCTGCAACAAGAGGCATAAGTAAAAGTCGGAAAAGAAGATTTTTCCACATTACATCCCATCTCAGAAACGAAAACATAATAATACTCACTACCATAACAATGAGCAAAAAGCTTGTTCCGCATCTGGGGTGAAGTCTTGACTGCTCTCTTGCATTTTCCACAGTAAGCTCCTTGCCGTTTTCATATGTTGCAATAGTCTTGTGCTCGGCACCGTGGTATTCAAAAACCCTCTGTATATCCTTCATGCGTGATACCAGAAGCAGATAGCCGAGGAATATCGCCATTCTAATTACACCTTCGGTAATGTTTAAGACAAGTCTTGACTTTATAAAAACTCCCACAAGGCTTGCAAGAGCATTCGGCAAAAGCACAAACAAACCGATGCTGAAGAATACTGCCACCACAACAGCAAAGTATATAGCAATATCCTTTATTTTGTCGCCGAATTTATTTTCCAGCCATGTTTCAAAGCGGGACGGCTTGTAGTCCTCTTCGTCCTCCAGATCCATCTGGTCTGCAGAAAACATAAGACACTTCATTCCTGTTACAAGCGAGTCCACAAAAGAAAACACTCCTCTTACAAGAGGTATCTTGTTGAGCTTATACTTTGTGACAAAGCTGTTTACGGGTTTTTGATCTATTACAATTGTTCCGTCTCCCTTACGGACTGCGGTTGCTATATCCTTTGGTCCTCTCATCATAACACCCTCTATTACCGCCTGACCGCCTATTGAGGTCATGTGGCAAGAGGTTTCCTTGCATTTATTATTACTCATAATCTTCTCCTATATATATTTCTAAAATCATTATACAATTGTCTTTCCTACAAGTCAACCGATATTTTGTTACTATTTCGTTAATTATGAAAATTCGGGTATGTACCTTGTGTCCGAGCATCCCTCGTCCTGAATATAGGCATTTTTAATTCCCAGAGAAAGAGCATAGTTCACAAGCTTATCATACTCTCTTCGTGACGGAGTCTCCGACAGCTCGGGATAATCCTCAAAATTCCGTATCGGTGTGTATTGGTTCATTATACTTATGTATATGCTGTCTCCATAGGTTTTGCAGAGATACTCAATTACACCCTTGGAATTTGCCAGACTTCCCGGAAGGAGCAGATGCCTTACTATTACTCCGCTCTGCATAATACCGTCTTTATCAAATACCGGCTCAGGCTTTTGTCTCACCATCTCACAGAGGGCTTCCTTTGCATACTCGGGATAGTCGGGAGCACCCGAATATTTCGATGCCGTAGACGGACTTATATACTTAAAGTCAGTAAGGTATATATCTACCTTGTCTCCTATATCGTTTATACATTTTTTCAGCTCATAGCCACCCGTATTGTACACAATAGGTATATTAAGTCCTTTTTGCCTTGCTTTGTCAACAGCATCTGCAATACCAACAGAAAAATGCGTGGGTGTTACAAGGTTGATATTGTGTGCTCCGCTCTGCTTAAGAGCAATAAACTCGTTTGCCAGCTCTTCTGCCGTAAGACTTCTTCCCGATACATTCATGGCGATTTTGCTGTTCTGACAGTAGACACACCTGAGTGAGCAACCGCAGAAAAACACAGCACCCGAACCCCTCTCTCCCGATATACAAGGCTCCTCCCAGTTGTGAAGCATTGTGCGGGATACATATATTCCCTCGGGATATCCGCAATAGCCGTAAGGAGCTCTGCTTCGGTCTGTATTACACTGTCTTGGGCACAAATTACAATTCATATCTGACCTACTTTATCTGCATATAGCGTTTTCTGCGTTCCTGTCTCTTTTCTCTGAGCTTTTTCATTCGTTTTTCCCTGCGGTAACGGATAAGAGCATAGAGCACCGACACAACAAGCACTATCCAGAATATCACCTTGAAAGCAGTACGGATTTTTCTCTGTTGTTTTTCGGTCTTTATAATGGATTTATATTCGCTGAGGTCCTCGGTAAATTCCATGTCAATGCTGTATGTATCGGAATACCAATTTCCGAAAGTATTAAAGCACCTTACCGACGCCTTATCATAGTCGCCCTTATCAAAATCTGGCTCCATATACTCAACAAGACATTTCTGTGCATATGAGTTTGTAAGCGAGGCACTTATGCCGTTTGAAACAATCAGGCTGTAGTCTCTGTCTCCTGTGCACATAAAAACAAATACGCTGTTGCTTCTGCCGATTTTTGACACACCAAGCTCATCAAAGAGCTTTGATGCATATTCGCTCACATTAAGCTCGCCCGTATCCTCTGCGGTATAAAAAATTATTCTCGCACCCGTCTTTTCGCTAAGGAGCTTGTTCTGAGTATATATGTATCTTTCTGTTTCCTCAGAAAGAACATCTGCATTATCGACAACAGACAGAAAGTCCTCCGATTTTTTTGCAAAAACAGGCAAGGAAAATACAAATGTAAATATAATTAAAAGCGTAATAATTTTTTTCAATACAATCATTCCCGACATAATAAAGTACATTACTATTGTACCACATATAAGGGAATTTGCAAAGAAAAAAATTATTTTAATTTTTTTGAAATTTTTACTTGACAAATAGCTTGTTTTGGAGTACAATAGTTAACTGTAGCAGATAAGTGGTTAGCACGCGCCTATAGCTCAGTAGGATAGAGCGAACGCCTCCTAAGCGTTAGGCCGGTGGTTCGAATCCACTTAGGCGCGCCATATATCGGGGTGTAGCGCAGTTGGTAGCGCACCAGACTGGGGGTCTGGGGGCCGTGGGTTCAAGTCCCGTCACTCCGACCATAATTATAAACCCTTGAAATTACTGAGAAAGTCAGTAGTTTCAAGGGTTTTCTTGTGTTTTTGAACTGTTTTCAAGAGACGCAAAATGACAAGAAAAAGCATGTAATATTGTGTCAAAATTGTGTCAAAGTTAATTGTGAATAACGGATTATACTCCGCAGATTTTCTTGCATATCAGTCCTATAATTTCTGTAGTGTCGAAAAACCGCAGAAAAGAGGATGTCAACATGCCCGAGATTATTGCCCTTGCACGCAATGTGAGAAAGATACGAAAAGAAATGAGGATGTCGCAACTGCGTTTTTCAATGGAAGCCGGAATCAGTCTCGATATACTTAGTTTGATTGAGCGGGAGCAAACGAATCCCCGCTTGAGCACAATCCAATCCATCGCAAGCTTCGTAGGGTGTACCGTTGCTGATCTATTAACAATTGAGGAAGAAACCTCTGATGAAGAAAATAAGTAATCTGTAGTCTTGTCGAAAATTAGAATATATTCCGCAGACGATAGTATATTTTCATGGTAAATTAAATTTGTAATCACCAACGAAAAGAGGTTTCCCATGAGCAAAAATCAAAATAACCTTAAGCGTATCTTGTCTTATCGCATACCGTCTAAGATAACTACGGCGGTAGTGTATCAAGACAACTTTATTTATTATCACTGTCCTCGATGCGGTACACCTATCGAACGGGAATTTCAAGCATTCTGTGTCAAATGTGGTCAGCATTTGAATTGGAATAATTATGAAGAAGCAATAATAATTTCATGCTTTTCCGTCCACGATAGCATGAAAAAAAGACCGAAATAAGCCGGTCTTTTTTGTCGATTATGTAATCGGAGGTCAAAATGAAACACACGTCCACGCATGCCCTATATATTTATTTTATTTCATATTATGAATAAAATCAAGATGTCAAATGAAATTATACTTTCTTGGTATTGGGTTTCGCCCTTCCCATTACCAAATTCCCAAGCGATTGCAAATTTTATCTTCCACTAAGCAAATACTTTTTAATAAATTCTTCCTTTGCTATTTTTCCTGCTTCTGTATAGCAATCCTTTATAGCCTCAACCTTTTCCTCATCGCTCATGATTTTATAATCAGGTGAATTGATAAGCTCTGTCACAAGTCCCAACGAGTTCTGTCCTCTGCTTTTGGCATAGAATGTGTACTGCTCTCCTGTGAGATTAATTTTACCAGCAGTTATATTTTTGTGGTTTTTCACATCTGTTGCACTTATTGTCACCGACTTTTGAGCTACAATTGGGAAAACTGAATTATCACCAACTCTCTCATACAAAGCATTTAACTCTTTGGATACCTTTGAATTATCAATTCTCCTTGCATATCCGGGAGAAACAAAGTTTGACACACCTCTCAAAGCCACATTCTCACCATAGGTCATTTCTCTGCCCCATGCATCCAGCCTTGGTTCGAGCATGTAGCTTGCCACTGGTATCTTTGCCGCAATCTGCTGAGAAAGTGTCTGAATTGTCTGTGGTATATGAGAATTTTTATTGACATATGTGGTTCGCCTTGTTTTGTCAGCAGTTCTTGCAATCTGTCCGGATAAAGTAGGTATTGCCTGCATTATGTAGCTTGTAGCCGCATCAATAAACACAGCAGAAATAGCATTGTCTCCATAATATGTAGCAGCTTCCAGAACACTTGAAATACCTTGTAAACAACTTAACTCCATAAGAGGCTCCAAAATTTTGCTTATTGAACCCGTAAAGTCAGCAAAGCTTATTCCGTCATCTTTTACACTGTTCCAAAGCTCGACACCGACAAATATCGGCATAACAGTAGGAGCTGCCCAGTCTATTGTATATGTTCCATATTCACCGAGCTTCAAAGCATACCCCTGGAACCCGATGGTTTCATCAAACTTCCTTTTTTTCTTATCTTCATCTCCTATGCCAATAATCCATCCGAGCCGTGCAAACAAAACACCTATTAGTACAAGAGCTGCTCCGGTGAAACCCTTAGCTCTGCTATCCAACATCTCATCAGCTGTCATTTTTCCGCTTTTCACCTTTTTTGCATCAAACATAAATCCTTTGATAAGATAAGCTGGAGAATATTCTATGCCTCGTTTTGCAATATTAAGAGGCGTATTTTTGAAAGGTAATACCCCCTCGAAAGTAGCATACCAGAAAAATTTCGCTCCTTCACCCTTCTTTGTTGCCCTTCTTTTGAACTCGTTCAACACCTTGGCAATCTCGTTGGCGTCTCTGAATGTTGCCTCCTGTGCCTGCTTTATGGCATATTTCCTCATATTATCAAGTGCGGTTATGGCCTCCCGTGTCCCGCTGTTCAGAAACTCAGGGGTGATGTTCCTTGCTGTCATTACCTGCGCCAAAGCATCTACATATGCTGCTCGCAAAAACAAGCCATCCTCCCACTCCATTGCATAATTATTAAATCTGCGAACAGCCTCAAGAAAACGATTTTTAAATATCTGCCTTCTTTCGTTTATTTCACCGTACTTAATATCATACTTTCCATCGTAGCCTTTTATAAGGTTGCCTACTTTGTCAAAATCTTTTTTTGCAAATTCAAGTGCATTTTTATCCCTGATAATAGACTTTGTTCTCTGGCTTTCTTCCATTTTACCAAGAGCAATAGCTTGCCCTTCCAATATAGCCCCAATAAAGTTTTTGAGTTTTCTTGCAGGAACCATAATTGCATTACCAACAACATTTCGAAAATGCGTCCTTGGATTACAAAGCATTGAAAGATATCTCCAGGCAGTCCACTTATCAAAATTAGTAGCAGGTATTTGTTTAGCTATATCCTCATGGATTTCGTCAAGCAATTGCTGTCTTGATGCTTCATCGGTTTCGGTCAAGTATCGTCTTGCAAGGTCCTTATTGAGTTCAATTTCTAAATCTTTACCTTTTTCTCCAAGTTGTTCTTTCATCTCTCTGTTAAGAGACTGAACAGATTTTTCAAGACAATACAGCTTGCCGTCAGGTGACATTTTCTTAATCATGCTAAATGCCTGTGTTGCCTGTCCTGCTATTGTTGCCATATGAGCAAGGTCTCCGGCAATCTTCATGGATAGCTCTACATCTGCTGCCGTTAAGCATTGATTAAGGAGTACTTCACCGAGGACAATATCATTTTTCCCCGGAATGTTTTCCGCAGATGCTAATGCATTCCAGTACTGAATTGCACCGTCAAAGCCAAGCTCATTTATCTTGTCAAACGCATATTTTCTTGCATCCTTATCTGTAATAGGAATATGACTAACCTTGTGATTAAGGACCTCCCACCTGAATTCATCGACAGTGTTATCAGGCATGATTTCTGCTTCAAGCAAGGTTCTTGCAGACTTACTTACATACCGCGTCTTATCGCTCTTGTTAGGAACCTTAATATCTCTCACAGGATTAGAACCCGGTTCTATAGAACCGTACTTATCTACCGCTTTATCCCATTGTTTGTTAAGTTCGTCCTTGTCAGTTGTTTTATCATTTTTCTCTTTTGTTGCTACAGAAAGCTTTACATCTTCTCCACTTCTGCTATCAGTCTCTCCGCCGTTTCCACTTTCTTTGCCATGGTTTGACATTCTTTCATTGGCTTCATTAGGATTATAATCTGCTCGCTTGACAGTTCCTTCTCCGAGCACAATTTCAGCAATCTCTTTAGTATCTTCAAACCTTCGTCCGTAAGTTTCTCCTTCATAGAAACACTCCCTTGCATAATCAATTAAATTTTCGTCATCCGTTTCAAATGTAATTACTGTTTTAATTTTCGGATAGTCATAATCAGCATCCGAATATATCAGTTTGTTCTCAACAGGGAAAATGTAATCCCCTTCAGCACTTTTCTTAAATGTACGATACTTATTATTCCTAAGCTCCGACACCTTTGAATAAAAAGCCGCAACTTCATTTTTGTTAAGTACACCCTGCTCCATTGTCCACATTACACCCGGCTGTTTTGACACACTAAACCTTATATCCTCATTCTGTGCGGATAATGTTTTTGCTATGCGGTCTTGGATTTCTGTAGAAACAGAAAGTTTTACATCTTCTCCACTTCTGCTATCAGCCGTTGTGCCATCGCTTCCTTTTGTTCTTCCGGAAGGTTCTTGAGAGGATTTACTACCATTTCTGTAATCTGATTGGTTGAAAATCCCTTGTCCAAACACATCCTCACCAATTGAGAGCGATTCTTTAATGGCGAATCCTTCGTCTTGGTATGCATAAAATAACCTCCTTATAGCATCGATATCTGTCTCATTGCCACTATTTATTGTTATTACTCTTGATATTTCCGGATAATCATAATCGCCATCAGTAAACACCATCTTGTTTTCAATAGCGAATATATATTCTCCATCACTCGATTTGACATAATTGTGGTACTTATTATTCCTAAGCTCCGACACCTTTGAATAAAATGCAGAAACTTCATTTTTGTTAAGTACACCCTGCTCCATTGTCCACATTACACC
>JAZREC010000012.1:0-4015 GCA_045660605.1 Clostridia bacterium | reverse complement strand
TATCCTCACAGCTTCTTGTAAATATATTTATCTCCAATACGCCTCTGCATGACGGCGCCGCTATTGTAAGCGATAACAGGATAAAAGCAGGAGCATGCTTCCTTCCGCTCACACAGAACAACAGCTTTTCCAAGGAGCTTGGAACAAGACACAGAGCGGCAATCGGTATTTCCGAGGTTGCGGACTGTATAAGTATTGTCGTATCCGAAGAGACAGGAAAGATATCCGTCGCAAAGGACGGCGAGCTTAAACGCAATATATCTTCGGAGGAACTTGGCAAAATTATAGTCAGAGAGCTTGGAAATAACGATGCGGACGGACAGGTGCCAAAGCTTACCTTTGTCAACAAAATTATGGGTCTGGCGGTGAAGAAGAAATGAAGAAAATATTTGAATCAAATTGGTTTCTTATTACAGCATCTGTGCTTTGTGCCATACTTATATGGATATATGTTGTTTATGAAATAAACCCCATCTTTGAGACCACAATCAAGAATGTTCCGATTAAATATGTCAAATATTCTCAGGACTTTATGAGCGGTAAACTCGCAGTGCTTTCCGAAAGCAACGATACTGTAAATGTCAAGATAAAAGGAAAGAGAACCACTCTTTCTAAGGTAAAAAGGGACTCTGTATACTGCAATGTTAACATGAACGATGTTAATGTTGCGGGAACACACAAAATTCCCATAACAGTTTCTTTTGATATTTCGGGAGTTGAGCTTGTTTCAAAGGACCCCTACAATGTTACCGTTCAGGTGGATAAGGTAGTTACCAGAGAGCTTGATATCAAAGTGGAAACAAAGGGAACACCCGCTGAGGGATATATCTATGACAGTATAGAATACGCAACAGACAAAATCCGCATAACAGGAGCAAAGAGCGTGGCGGATAAGGTTAAATCAGCCAAAATCAGCGTTGATATATCGGGAAAAACCGATTCGCAAAACGGCAGATATAAGATAATGCTCTTTGACAGCAAAGGCAATCAGATAACAGACGACGGAATAAGTCAGAACATATCCTATGTGGAGCTTAAATGTAATATATTAAGATTAAAGGAGCTTCCTGTTGAAGTAACATTAAGCGACAAAACGCAGTATAACGGAAAAAAGGTCAGCATAAAAGAGGTTAATCCGTCCAAAATTGCTGTTTTGGGAAGCAAAAATGTTCTCTCGGGTATAGAGAGCCTTGCAACAGAAAAGGTAAGGACATCCTATGTTAAGGATGGAGACAAGGTAACTGTTAACCTTGAGGAGCTTCCTCAGAATGTAAAGCTCGAAAATGAGGAGCAGACAACTGTGGAGGTAACCTTTGAAGTAAAATAACACGGAGCAGATATTATGAACAAAAAAGAAAGGGCACATCTTATCCAGGAAGTATTTGACAATGTCTACAGCGACGCCAAATGTTCTCTTGATTATGAGACAGAGCATGAGCTTCTTGTTGCGGTACAGCTTTCTGCACAGTGTACCGATGCGAGAGTAAATATTGTAACAAAGGAGCTTTTCAAAAGATACAAAAGCGTAGAGGATTTTGCCGGTGCAGATTTGACTGAGCTGGAGGGATATATCAAGTCCTGCGGTTTTTATCGTAATAAAGCAAAGAATATTATAGAGTCATCAAGACAGATAATAGAGAGGCATAACGGCAGGGTTCCGTCAACAATGGAAGAGCTTACAGCACTTGCGGGAGTAGGGCGGAAAACAGCAAATCTTATACTCGGAGATGTTTTTAATAAACCGTCTTCTGTTGTGGTCGACACACATTGTATCCGACTTTCCAATCGTTTCGGACTTGTTACGGACAAAGACCCCGTAAGGATAGAAAAAGCACTCAGAAAGATACTTGACCCTGAAGCTTCGGCAAGATTTTGCCATCAGCTTGTGTATCACGGCAGAGCGGTATGTACTGCAAGAAAGCCTAAGTGCATGGAGTGCCCCGTAAACCATTTGTGTAAAAGTGCACCAAAGGAGACAACATGAATAAAAGACTAAGTTTGCTCAAAAAATATATAGACGAAAATAATCTTTCCTGCGTAATAATTACCGACAGAAAAAACATGAGATATCTTTGCTCATATACAGGCGAGGGATATCTGATTATTACAAAAGATAAGAATTATCTTGTTACCGACTTTCGTTATACCGAGCAGGCATCCCTTCAGGCAGAGGGATTTGAAGTATGCGATATAGCCGATACAGATATCAGGAAAAAATTCGGTAAGTATGAAAAGGCAGGCTTTGAGGACCTAAATATCAGTTACGCCTCGTACAGAAAATTTGAGGGCGTTTTTTCCTCTCTTGTACCTATGGGAAATATGCTTCTTGATATGCGTTCTGTCAAGGACAGCGAGGAAATAGAGGCTATAAGAAAAGCGGAAGAAATAGGGGATAAGACATTTACTCACATACTGGAATATATAAAACCCGATGTATCCGAAAGAGACATAGCACTTGAGATAGAGTATCATATGAGAAGCCTCGGTGCAGACGGCCCTGCATTTGACAGCGTTGTTGCAACGGGAGCACACGGAGCGATGCCCCATGCCGAGCCCGATGACAGAAAAATCCAAAAAGGAGACATGGTTGTTCTTGATTTTGGATGTATGTACAAGGGTTATTGCGGAGACATGACCCGTACGGTATGTGTGGGCAGGGCAGAGGCAAAAATGAAAAAGATATATGATACGGTTCTTAGCGCACAGCTTTCCTGTCTTGAAATGGTAAGGGCAGGAGAGACAGGGGCGAATATTCACAACAATGCACTTGCAATTATAGAAAAGGAATTTCCCAAGACATTCGGACACGGACTCGGACACGGAGTGGGTCTTAATGTTCACGAAAGTCCAAATCTGTCTCCCAGAAATACAAAACCGCTTGCCAGGGGCAGTGTCGTAACCGTTGAACCGGGCATATATATCCCCGGATATTGCGGTGTAAGAATAGAAGATTTGGTGGTTGTTGAGGACGGCGGATATACCAATCTTACATTTTCTTCAAAAAAACTTATCGAATTGTAGGATAAAATGGTATTTTTTGAAAAAAGTACTTGAAAAATGCCGTAATATTTAGTACAATAATGTTATATCTATATAATTGAATAATCGGAGGTATATGATAATGATTACAGCAGGAGATTTTAGAAACGGAAAAACATTTGAGTTTGAGGGCGGAGTTTGGCAGATAGTTGAATTCCAGCATGTTAAACCGGGAAAGGGAGCAGCTTTTGTAAGAACCAAGATTAAGAATGTAATTACAGGTTCAGTTGTAGAAAAGACATTCAGACCTACAGAAAAGTTTGAAGAAGCATTTATCGAAAGAAGAAAAATGCAGTATTCATATATAGACGGTACTCTTTACTACTTCATGGATATGGAAACATTTGACATGCTTCCCATCAACGCAGACCTTATCGAAAATAAGATGAAGTTTGTTAAGGAAAATGATGAATGTATGATTCTCTCATTTAAGGGCAATGTATTTGATATAGAACCCCCCACATTCGTAGAGCTCACAGTTACAGAAACAGAGCCCGGATTTAAGGGTGATACATCAACAGGTGCTACAAAGCCCTGTACAGTAGAAACAGGTGCTCAGATTATGGTTCCCCTCTTTATCGACAACGGCGATGTAATCCGTATTGATACAAGAACAGGCGAATACATGGAAAGAGCATAATTAAACAGGGAGTGTAATAATATGGAAAATATTTCAAAACAGATTGCATATCTCAGAGGTCTTATGGACGGACTTGATTATGATGACAACAGCAAGGAAGGCAGAATATTCGAGTGTATTCTCGGTGTTCTTGATGAGATAGATGCTTCTATTGATGATCTCTATGATTATCAGGATGAGCTTGCAGAGCAGGTGGATATCATAGATGAGGATCTTGCTGCTATTGAGAGCGAATTTGCAGATGAGTGCGGCGGCGATTGCTGTTCATGCGATTGTGATTGCGATGATGAAGACGATTTGGAATATTATGAGATAGATTGCCCCGGTTGCGGTGAG
>JAZREC010000011.1:0-9735 GCA_045660605.1 Clostridia bacterium | reverse complement strand
AAGCACATCTGTTTTAGCCGTAAATGTTGAGTATGCATATACACATATAGCAGGTATAGCGTGTGCCACAAGTACAAACTGTATGGTTGCACGCCGTGCCTCGTCAAGGATAGAAGCTGACGGCAAGGTTACAAGGATGATTAGTCCCAACTGGTTTGGCGACAGATAGGAGGCGTAAAATGGCTGAATTTCACTTAAAGGCACCCCTTAAGGATGAAGATATAGCAAAGCTTAAGGTAGGGGATACTGTTTATATAAGCGGAGAATGTTTTACATGCCGTTCAAGACTTCAGAAGTATATATTTGACGAAAAAAATGTCCTGCCCTTTGATACAAAGGACAGAAATGTTCTTATACATAACGGACCTATTGTTATCAAGGAAGACGGCAAGTGGAAGCTTGTTTCGTTTATGCCGACATCAAGCATCCGTTTTGAAAAATGGGGAGCAAAAAGCGTGTCGGAGTGGGGTCTCAAAATGATTATAGGAAAGACAACCATGGGTGAGGAGACTGCGAAAATGATGAAGGAAAAGAAATGTGTTCATGTTTCGCCCCGCTCGGTAAGCCCTAATCTGTGGATAGATTCAATAGAAGTTCAGGATGTTTATCTTTACGATGAGCTTGGCAGAATTGAGGCGGCATGGTTTTTTAAGTTAAGCGATTTCGGACCCTTTATAGTCGATATAGATACAGAGGGAAATAATTATTTTGAACACCTTGATAGGGATATCGCAGAGAAAAAGGCTTCTGCACTCAAAAAGCTTGGCATTGATGAAACATTTGAATTTACAAAGGTCTATTAATATGATAAGACAACTTTCTTTTTTTAGGAGGTTGTCTTTTTATATTTACCAAAAATCACAAGAGGTATTTTGTTGACTTTTGGTAAATAAAATGATATAATTTCATATAATATGTGATGTTGTAATTTTTTGGAGGTGAACCGTTGTGACAGCATTGGAAGAAAAGATATTAAAAGAAGGTACGGTTTTGCCCGGAGATATACTAAAGGTTGATTGCTTCTTAAACCACTCTATAGATGTTCCTTTTTTACTGGAGATGGGCAGGGAGATAGCAACTCTTTATGAAAATCAGGGTGTAAATAAAATTCTCACAATAGAAACATCGGGTATCCCGATTGCATTTGCCGCAGCACAGTTTATGAATGTTCCTGTTGTTTTTGCAAAGTAAAATAAAACAGGAAATATTTCCGATAATGTGTATTCGTCCCGTGTGGAATCATTCACAAGGAAGAATGTATATGATGCAGTAGTCAGCAAGGAATATCTCAACAACTCGGACAAGGTTCTTATTATAGACGACTTCCTTGCAAAAGGAAATGCACTAAACGGTCTTATGGATATTATAAATCAGTCAGGCGCAAGCCTTGCGGGCTGTGCAATCGCTATTGAAAAAGGTTTTCAGGGCGGCGGAGATGAGCTGAGAGCAAAGGGTATAAGGGTAGAGTCTCTTGCAATTATTGAGTCAATGACAGACAATTCCCTGACCTTCCGCAAGTAATCCGATATGTAAAGCTAATTTACATAAATATTTTTATGCCAAAAGGCAGGAGGGAAAAAAATGAAAAAGTTTATTTCATTTCTTCTCGTTGCAGTAATGGTTGTAGCAGCACTCAGTGTTCTTACATCCTGCGGCAACAAAGAGGCAAACGCTGATTTCAAGATTGGTTTTATTTTCTTGCACGATGAAAACTCAACATACGACAAGAACTTCCTTGAAGCAGCAGAAGCAGCTACTCAGAATCTCGGTCTTGAGCCTGATCAGGTTATCTTTAAGACCAACATTCCCGAAGGTAATGAGTGCTACGAAGCAGCAGCAGACCTTGCTGACCAGGGTTGCGATATCGTATTCGCAAACAGCTTCGGCCACGAGCCTTACATGCTTAAGGCGGCTAAAGAATTCCCCGAAGTAGAATTCTGCCATGCTACAGGTACAACAGCTCATACAGAGGGCGTAAAGAACTTCCACAATGCATTCGCATCAATTTACGAGGGCAGATATCTTGCAGGTATCGCTGCAGGTATGAAGCTTAACGAAATGATCGAAAGCGGCAAGATTACAGCAGAACAGGCAAAGATGGGTTATGTAGGCGCTTACACATATGGTGAGGTTGTTTCCGGTTACACATCCTTCTACCTTGGTGCTAAATCTGTTTGCCCCAGCGTAACTATGGAAGTACAGTTTACAGGAAGCTGGTATGACGAAGCTCTTGAAAAAGAAGCTGCTACAAAGCTCCTCAGCAATAACTGTGTACTTATCAGCCAGCACGCTGACTCAATGGGTGCTCCCACAGCTTGTGAAAACGCAGGTGTTCCCAATGTTTCCTATAATGGAAGCACACAGAGCGCTTGCCCCAACACATTTATCGTTTCTTCAAGAATCGATTGGGCTCCTTACTTTGAATATATAATCAATGCAGCCAAGAACGATGAAGAAATCGTTGCAGACTGGTGCGAAGGCTTCGAAGCAGGTTCCGTAAAGCTCACAGACATCAACGAAAATGTTGCTGCCAAGGGCACAAAGGAAGCTATCGAAGACGCAAAGGCTAAGCTTATCGCAGGCGAAATCAATGTATTTGATACAAATGCATTTACTGTAGAAGGCAAGAAGCTTGACTCTTACCTTGCAGATGTTGATACAGATGAAGCTTACGAAAAGGATACAGAGGTTATAGCAGACGGTCACTTCCAGGAATCAAAATTCCGCAGTGCTCCTTACTTTGATATCCAGATCGACGGTATCACACTTCTCAACAGTGCATTCTAATTAGGCTTTAATATGGGGCGGGGATTTCTCCGCCCCTATAATTGCGTTTTTTAATAAACAATGTGAGTGTGTTTATTAAAAAGCACAATATGAAAATGGAGATTTTTATGGAAAAGAATATAGCTCTTGAACTTAGAAACATAACCAAAACATTTGGCAGTGTTGTTGCTAATAAGAATATATCGCTCAAGGTAAGAAAGGGAGAAATTCTTTCTATTCTCGGTGAGAATGGCAGCGGCAAAACGACACTTATGAATATGGTGTCGGGAATATACTATCCTGACAGCGGACAGATTTTTGCAGACGGCAAGGAGATTGTCATTGCATCGCCAAAGGATGCCTTTAATTATAAAATCGGTATGATACATCAGCACTTTAAGCTTGTTGATCTTTTCAGTGCTGCAGAAAACATCGTACTCGGCCTTGAGAATGAAAAGGGATTTGATATGCCCAAATATATAAATAAAATCAAGGAAATAACCGATCTGTACGGCTTTGAGCTTAACCCTCATAAGAAGATATACGAAATGTCGGTTTCCGAAAAACAGACAGTAGAAATAATTAAAGTGCTTTTCCGCGGGGCAGATATTCTTATCCTCGACGAGCCTACCGCAGTGCTCACCCCTCAGGAAACTGTCAAGCTGTTTAAGATACTTCGCAACATGCGTGAAAGCGGTAAGGCAATAATTATTATCACTCACAAGCTCCATGAGGTTCTTTCGCTTTCTGACAATGTAGCCGTACTTCGCAAGGGCGAATATATCGGAACTGTAAAAACCAGCGAAACAAGTGAAGCAGAGCTTACCGAAATGATGGTTGGAAAAAAGATTTCCCTTAATATTGAAAGAAGCGAAACAGTAAACCCGGAGGACAGACTCGTTGTAAAAAACATCAACTGTATAGACAGGGAGGGAATAAAGCTTCTCGATGATGTTTCGTTTACAGTCCGTTCGGGAGAAATCCTCGGTATTGCAGGTATTGCAGGAAGCGGACAGAGAGAGCTTCTGGAGGCAATTGCAGGTCTGCATCACCTCGAAGGCGGAAGCATTATCTACCATAATCCCAAAACAGGAACCGAAGAAAATCTGCGCGATAAGACGCCTCTTGAAATAAGACATATGGGTGTAAGGCTTGCTTTCGTTCCCGAGGACAGACTGGGTATGGGACTTGTCGGAAACATGGATATCATAGACAATATGATGCTTCGCAGTTATAAGAAGGGAAAATCCTTTTTCCTTCAGCGAAAAAAGCCAAAATCACTTGCAGAAGATATAATTGACAGGCTTGAAGTTGTTACCCCGTCTGCATATACCCCTGTACGAAGACTTTCGGGCGGAAATGTGCAGAAGGTCCTTGTAGGAAGAGAGATTGCATCATCACCGACAGTGCTTATGGCGGCATATCCCGTAAGAGGTCTTGATATAAACTCTTCATACACAATATATAACTTGCTTAACGAACAGAAGAAAAAGGGCGTAGCTGTAATTTTTGTCGGCGAAGACCTTGATGTTCTTGTAGAGCTTTGTGACAGAATTATGGTTATCGGCTCGGGCAGGATTACAGGAATTGTTGACGGAAGAAATACCACCAAAGAAGAAATCGGTATACTTATGACAAAATCAGTTGACGACACAGAAAAAGGAGGCGAGCAGTAATGAAAAAATTAAGTAACATGTACTGGTCGGCTCTCACAGGCTCAATGGCGCATATTATAAAGCGAGACACGCTCAGCTGGTATCAGGCATGGATTATAAGAGTTGTATCTGTAATACTTGCCCTTATCGTTTGCGGATTTGTAACTGTTTCATTAACCGACCTCAATCCTCTCGAAATGTATGTTACCATGATAGAGGGTGCAGTAGGAACACCGAGACTTACATGGAATCTTCTTCAGAATACGGCAATACTTCTTTGTGTTGCACTTGCAGTTACACCTGCGTTCAAAATGAAGTTCTGGAATATAGGTGCAGAGGGACAGATACTTATCGGCGGGTTTGCAACAGCATGCTGTATGATTTTCCTTGGCGGAAAGGTCTCCGACCCCGTGCTTATACCTGTAATGTTTGTTGTAAGCATTATCGCAGGTGCAATATGGGGACTTGTTCCGGCGTTCTTTAAGACCCGCTTTAACTCAAACGAAACACTCTTTACACTTATGATGAACTATGTGGCAATACAGATTGTTGCATATTATACATTAGAATGGTCCGTGCCCAAGGGCTCAGGAACACCGAGAACACTTGAATTCGGTCAGCTTCCCGTGCTTTTCGGTCAGAAGTATCTTATAAATATCCTCATAGTGGCAGTTCTGACTGTTCTGGTTTATATTTACCTGAAACACAGCAAGCAGGGCTATGAAATTGCAGTAGTGGGAGAGAGCGAAAAAACCGCAAGATATATCGGAATAAATGTAAAAAAGGTTGTACTTCGTACTATGGCGATTTCGGGTGCTTTTTGCGGTATAGCAGGCTTTCTTCTTGTAGCAGGAACAGACCACTCGCTTAAAAGCGACACCTCGGGCGGACGCGGATTTACCGCAATTATGGTTTCGTGGCTTGCAAAATTCCACCCTGTATTTATGATACTTACCTCGCTTCTTATAGTATTCCTGCAGAAAGGTGCTTCAAAGATTTCGGAGGTTTACAGACTTAATTCATCCTTTGCCGATATTATAACGGGTATCATAATATTCTTTATTATCGGTTCGGAATTCTTTATTAACTATAAAATAAAGTTTAACAAAAAGGAGGGAAATAAATGTTAACTACAATTATTCAGCGTGCAGTTATGCAGGGCACTCCTTTGCTTTTTGGTTCAACAGGCGAAATCCTTACAGAAAAATCAGGACACCTTAACCTTGGTATTCCGGGAATTATGTATGTAGGTGCAATAAGCGGAGTTGCAGGCTCTTTTCTGTATGAACAAAGTGTTGCATCGCCCGATCTTATAAATCCCTTTATCGCAGTTATTATCCCTCTTATCTGCTCACTGCTTGGTTCAACGCTTATGGGACTTGTTTACTGCTTCCTCACAGTTTCTCTGCGTGCCAATCAGAATGTTACGGGTCTTGCCCTTACTACATTTGGTATCGGAATAGGAAACTTCTTCGGAGGCTCGCTTATTAAACTTGTTAAGTCAGATGTTCCCTCAATAGCTCTTTCAAAAACAAGTACATGTTTTAAGAGCCAATTGCCCTTTGCGGACAAGCTGGGATGGTTTGGAGATATATTCCTCTCTTATGGATTTCTGGTATATGTTGCAATAATTATTGCACTTGTTTCCTCATACATTCTCAATAAGACGAGAACAGGTCTTCATCTCAGAGCGGTAGGCGAAAGTCCCGAAACCGCAGATGCGGCAGGAATAAATGTTACTAAATATAAATATCTTTCAACCTGTATAGGAAGTGCAATTGCAGGTCTTGGCGGACTTTACTATGTAATGGATTATGCAAACGGTGTCTGGTCAAACAACGGCTTCGGCGACCGAGGCTGGCTTTCTATAGCACTTGTTATATTCTCGATATGGCGTCCGTCAATAAGTATTCTCGGTTCGATACTTTTTGGCTTCCTGTATGTAATTCCGACATACATTCCCGGAATTTCCGTGAGCGCAAAAAAGCTTTTTGAGATGCTTCCTTATGTTGTTACAATAATTGTGCTGATTATAACCAGCATGCGTGACAAAAAGGAAAATCACCCGCCTGCAGCACTCGGACTTCCGTATTTCCGTGAAGAACGATAATCTTATAAAAAAGAACCTATTGCAATGATGGGTTCTTTTTGTTTTGAATATAAAATGGATAGGGGTGTTTTATAAAAATGAAGTATGGCACTTTTTTCAGTCAGATTACATTCTCGGTTGAGCATGGCGAAGAAAAAAGTATTGAAAATGCTTTGGAAAAACTAATAAACAAAGGGCTTTCTGCTACAGATATAGATTCAGTATGTGCAAAAAAATACGGTGCAGAATATTTGAAGAAGCTTCATTCTGATTTCGGGATTTTCATATCTTCTATGTTTCATTTGTTTGATTTTGATTATCACTCATCCGGCTATGAAGATTTCATTAAGGAAGATATAAAATCTCAGTTGGAAATTTGCTCCAAGGCAGGAGCTTCGATTATTATGCCTGTTCCTGTTATCAAAAAACCGCATCAAACATCCGACAGCAGAGCGGATGCTCTTAAATACACGGCAGATTATGTGGATTGTTTTGTGCAGGAGGCAAAAAAACACAATATTAAAGTAGCTGTTGAAAATTTTTCTGATATAAAGACAACTCTTGCATACATATCGGATATAGAATACATTCTGGATAATGTTCCCGATGCGGGATATGTTTTGGATTGCGGTAATTTTTGGTTCAGCGACGGGGATGTAACGGAGGCATGCAGGCGTTTTGCATCAAGAACTATGCATGTGCATCTTAAGGATATTGACGATACTCTTGACGGTATTTGCGTTAACGGCAGAACAGCCCGCAGTGTTCCGATAGGAGACGGCATATTACCGCTTTATGATGTTATTGAGCTATTAAAAAAAGACGGATATAATTCAGCATTTACAGTAGAAATCAATCACGATAAAGATATGCTTCCTGCGATTTTAAGGTCACTTAACAATTTGAGTTCAAATATTGGGATTTAATATACAATTCTTCGGAGGAAATTCAAATGAAAACACAGTACAAATATACCCGCTATGCATGCTACTCTTCGGGTGTTGCCATGGCTGCAACTGTCAATCTGTCACCGCTTCTTTTTGTTACATTCCGCAATCTTTACGGAATATCGTATACAATGCTCGGATTTCTTGTTGTGCTAAATTTTACTGCACAGCTCATAATGGATTTGATGTTCAGCTTTTTTGCCAAATATTTTAATATCCGCGTAACCACACGCCTTATGCCTATAATCAATCTTTTGGGTCTTGTGATCTTTGCACTCATACCTGCTCTGTTTCCTGAGTACGCATATACAGGAATTATACTAGGTACGCTTTGCTTTTCTGTAGCATCGGGACTTTGCGAGGTGCTTACAAGCCCTGTTGTAGCGGCACTCCCCTCGGATAATCCCGATAGGGATATGAGTATACTTCATTCGGTGTATGCGTGGGGAACTGTTGCGGTAGTTATTGTCTGCACTCTCTTTCTGCGTATTGCAGGGAGCGAAAACTGGTACTATCTGGCACTTATAATGGCGATTATTCCGCTCGTTACCGCAATATTGTTTTTCTGCTCTCCGCTTCCGCCTATGGATACAACAAGCAATGCGGATAAATATCCCGACAGAAAAAAGAGGTTTGGAATATTCCTGTGTGTTATGTGCATCTTCTTTGGCGGTGCGGCAGAGTGTACAATGTCTCAGTGGGTATCGGGATTTATGGAAAATGCCGTAGGTATTCCCAAGGTATGGGGAGATATACTTGGAATGGCTCTGTTTGCATTTTTGCTAGGCCTCGGAAGAAGTCTCTACGGTAAATACGGCAAAAACATAACACGGGTTATCTTGTGGGGTATGCTTGCCTCTGCAGTATGCTACACTCTGGCAAGCGTTAGCACTAGTCCTCTTGTATCGCTTTTTGCTTGTGCGATGAGCGGTCTTACTACTGCTATGCTCTGGCCCGGAATGATTATTTATACAGGGAGCAAGTTCCCCTCTGCAGGAGTCGGAATATATGCTCTTCTTGCGGCGGGCGGTGACTGCGGAGCTTCGGCTGCACCTCAGCTTGTAGGCTATATCACCGATGCTGTAAGCGGTACGGGCTTTGCCCAAAGCCTTGGAGGAATGATGTCTCTTACTGCTGAGCAGATAGGCATGAGGGCAGGTATGCTCAGTGCCGCCCTGTTCCCGCTTGCGGGTCTGTTTCTGTTTTTGTATATGGAAAGATATTTTAGAGATAATTTCTAATTATGTATGGTTTTGGTTGACAAAAAACAATTATTGATATATAATAAGTTTGTATTTTTATACACTATAATATTACGGAGGTTTTTTAGAATGAAAAAGATTAAGATTTTAGCATTAGTTATGGCTCTTGTTGCTATAGTGGCATGCTTTGCAGGCTGTGGTGAAAAGGAAGCAGCAAAGCTCACAATGGCTACAAACGCAGAATTCCCTCCCTTTGAATATCTTGAAGGTGAAGAAATTGTCGGTGCAGATGTTGACCTTGCTAAGGCTCTTGCAGAAAAGCTTGGAAGAGAACTCGAAATTACAAACATTGACTTTGATGCTGCTTTAACAGGTGCTGCAACAGGCAAATATGATGTAGCTGTAGCAGGTATTACTGCAAACGACGAGAGAAGAAAAAACATGAACTTCTCAGATGATTATTACACAGCTTCTCAGGCTATTATAGTTACTGCAGACAGCGAAATCAAGGCTGCTGCAGACCTCGAAGGCAAAAAGGTTTCCTGCCAGGAGGGTACAACAGGCGAACAGTATCTTCTTGACAATGAGTATGAAATTCAGTCCTACAAGACAGGTGCAGAGGCTGTAAGTGCTCTTACCGCAGGCAAGGTTGATGCAGTGGTTATAGACAATGCAGTTGCAGTTGCCCTCTCCGCAAAGCAGGATGGTAAGACAGTTGTTCTTGACGAAGCTCTTACAAAGGAAGCATATGCCATCGCTATAAAGAAGGGTAACGATGAGCTTACAGAGGAAATTAACAAAGCACTCGATGAACTCAAGGCAGAGGGTGTGTTAAAGAAAATATTTGAAAAATACAATTTACCCTACGACGAGCAGTAAATAATATTTGAAAAGCGGCGTATGAATACGCCGCTTTTTTTAAAGAGGTATAGAATATGGAATGGTTTAATAACTGGCTTGATACTTTGCACAATACATTCATAGTTGACAGCAGATATATGACTTTGATACAGGGTTTTGAAAAAACCCTCATCATAACATTTGGTGCACTTGTAATAGGAGTTATAATAGGAACA
>JAZREC010000010.1:0-5995 GCA_045660605.1 Clostridia bacterium | reverse complement strand
TATTTCACTTGTCGCAAGGCAAATTTCATTGAAAAAGAGGTAGTTTTACCGACAGTAAAATTACCTCTTTTTCCTGGCGGAGATGGTGGGATTTGAACCCACGTGCCGCTCATCACGGCAACACGATTTCCAATCGTGCTCGTTATGACCACTTCGATACATCTCCATGTATAAGTCGGTGTCATTTGACAACCGACTTTGATATTATATCAGTTTTTTACCCATTAGTCAATACTTTTTTGAAAAAATACAGATAATTTAATCATATTTTATTCCATATATATACAGCTATTCATTGATGGGTATGTCAAAAACTCCCATCGGGTCAACAACATTTCCGTTTTCTGTTACGATTACTTCAAAGTGTACATGCGGACCTGTTGTTCTGCCTGTATTGCCCAGTGCTGCAATCACATCTCCACGAGCTACATAGTCACCCTCGGACACAAACAGCTTGTTACAGTGGGCATACAGTGTTGTATATCCGTTATCATGTTCAATTTTAATCATATTTCCGTATCCGCTGTTATCCCAACCGGCAAATATAACTTTTCCGCCGTCTGCTGCGTATATATCGGAATTTATAGGTCCGCTTATGTCTACACCCTTGTGCGTTCTTCCGTTTCTTGTGCCGAAGCGGGAGGAGAGAACACCGTCACTTGGTTTTCCGAATGAGCCTGTTGTTTTGCCTTTCGGAACCTCTTTAGTACCGACCAGAATAACTCGTGTTTCCGATTTTTCCAGCACGGGCTCCTCTGCGTGTGTATATACATTGTTTCCGTTTACTGCATATATTGTTTTGGTTACCTTGCGCATTCCGTCTTTGCCGTCTGTCTTTAGCTTTGATGTGCCCTCTGACATGGTGCTGTCCATCTCATATTTTACAGAGTATCTTACAACTGTTTTTTCCGTATAGCTTTGAGCGGTTATTACTCTTATATATGGAACATCGGATTTGATATTGACTTTTTTAGAAGTTCCGTTTTTATATTCGGGATTGAGCTTTGCAAATTCGGACTCGCTTATGGAGTATTTGGTAAGTATATCCGAGAGCTGTGTTTTACTGTCTAATGAAACAGTGTCTTTAAATTCATATGTTCTGCCAAGCATTTTTACTGCCTGTTTTCCGGATTTGCTAAGACCATATGGTACAAGCTCATGCTCAAATGTTATTTCATCTGCTAATTCATATGATGTACTTCCCTTAGTCATTTCATTTATAAATGTATTGTATGCAGATTTTCTCTCGTTATTGCTCTCAAATCCAACAACAGTTTTTCCGTTGGATTTAACAGTATATGCCTTTTCAAGATAAGGGCAGTAGCTTTTAAGCTTTTCTTCAAGCTTTTGGGTGTTGGTAAATTTTTTGCCAATTAAAAGCTTGGGTGTAGTTGACGGTTTTATGTTTATTGCCTGATTTCCGTTAAGATATGGTGAAAATTCGTTGTTTATGTTTTCTATAAGCGAATAAACATATTCCTTTGACGGTGCAGTTCCTATAACTTCACCGTTAACTATAATGTTACAACCAAAATTGCAGGTTGATAATAAAGCACATAGAAGAATTACCGGAGCAACACCATAGTATATAAATAATGACTTATCTTTAAGCCATCGGCATAATGATGCCAACCTTGTCTTAAATATCATTTTGTCACCTCATGGTTTGTCTTTGTTTGATCTATTTATTTTACTACAACACACAATTCGAAATTATAACACAGATTTTCAAAAAAATCAAGAAAAAATTGTAATCAAATTGTAAAGAAATGTAAACAAACTGTAAAATAAGCAAAAAACAGGTCCTTTCGCAAGGAAAAGACCTGTCTGAGCTTAGAAAATATAATTAGATACCCTGAGCCATCATAGCATCTGCAATTTTCTGGAAGCCGGCAATGTTAGCACCTGCAATGAGGTCGCCTTCCATTCCGTATTCGCGAGCTGCATCGCTGCAGTTCTTGTAGATGTTAACCATGATGCCGTGGAGCTTTTCGTCAACTTCTTCTCTTGACCAAGAGAGTCTCATGCTGTTCTGACTCATTTCGAGAGCAGAAACTGCAACACCGCCTGCATTAACAGCCTTTGAAGGAGCGATTATAACGCCGTTTTCGCGGAGATATTCAACAGCTTCATCAGTTGTAGGCATGTTTGCAACTTCAACATAGTACTTGATGCCGTTTGCAACAATCTTCTTAGCATCTTCGAGATTTACTTCGTTCTGGGTAGCACAGGGAAGAACAACATCAACCTTAACGCCCCAGGGCTTCTCGCCTGCATAGAACTTAGCACCGAATTTATCAGCATAATCCTGTACTTTGTCACGGCCGGAAGCACGCATTTCGAGCATGTATGCTGCTTTTTCTTCTGTAATGCCGTTTTCGTCATATACATATCCGTCAGGACCGGAGATTGTAAGTACCTTACCGCCGAGGTGGTTAATCTTAAGAACCGCACCCCATGCAACATTACCGAAGCCTGATACTGCAAATGTCTTGCCCTTTATATCTTCGCCCTTTTCCTTAAGAAGCTCGTTGCAGAAGTAAACTGCACCGTAACCTGTTGCTTCGGGACGGATAAGGCTTCCGCCGTATGCAAGACCCTTACCTGTGAGAACTGCATTTTCAAAGTTGTTGCAGATTTTCTTGTACTGACCGAAGAGATAGCCGATTTCTCTTGCACCTACACCGATATCACCAGCGGGAACATCCACATGGGAACCGATATGACGGTAAAGCTCTGTCATAAAGCTCTGGCAGAATCTCATTATTTCGCCATCGCTCTTACCTCTGGGGTCGAAGTCACTACCGCCCTTACCGCCGCCAATGGGAAGACCTGTAAGAGAATTCTTGAATACCTGTTCAAAGCGAAGGAATTTAATAACGCCTATGTAAACAGAAGGATGGAAACGAAGACCGCCCTTGTAAGGTCCGATAGCACTGTTAAACTGTACTCTGAAACCTCTGTTTACCTGAACATCGCCGTTGTCGTCAACCCAGGGAACACGGAAGATAATCTGTCTTTCGGGTTCTACTATTCTTTCCAATAATGAAGCCTTCTCGTATTCGGGATGCTTCTCAATTACAGGTGCAAGGCTGTTGAGAACATCAGAAACCGCCTGAATAAATTCGGGCTGGTTACCGTCTTTTGCCTTAACCTGTTCCAATACTCTTTCAACGTATGTCATCTAAAGTCCCCCTTAAATAAAATTTTGCATATTTAATGCAAGGTACATCGTGAAATATAGACATTATTGTATCACTTTTGAGTAAATTTGTCAATAAAATATCATATATGCTTGACAATTATTTTTTCAAGGTGATATTATATATGTATGTTTGTTTATAAGGAGTAAAACCATGTCATATAAAATATTAAAAAAGAAAGAGCTTAATTCACAGATATTTCTTATGGAAATAGATGCACCTCTTGTTGCAAGAAGAGCGGAGCCGGGGCAGTTTATTATACTAAGAATAGACGAATACGGCGAAAGGGTACCCTTTACAATTGCAGATTATGACAGAGAAAAGGGAACAGTTACCATAATAGTTCAGGTTGTGGGTAAAACCACCAGACAGCTCTCTGCCATGAATGAGGGAGAGGATATACTTGACTTTGCAGGACCACTTGGAACACCTACAAAGCTTGACGGACTCAAGAAAGTTGCAGTAATAGGCGGAGGACTCGGAACTGCGATTGCATATCCTCAGGCAAAGAAGCTATATTCAATGGGAGCAGATGTCACCGTAATTACAGGCTTTAGAAATGAGGAATATATAATTCTCAAAGACGAACTCAAGAAGGTATGCAACAATCTGATTATAACTACCGATGACGGCTCAAACGGAGTAAAGGGCTTTGTCACAGACCGCCTCGGGGAGCTGATAGAGAGCGGGGAAAAATTTGATGAAGTAATAGCCATCGGACCGCTTGTAATGATGAGAGCAGTATGCAATCTTACAAAAGAGTATTCAGTACCTACTACCGTATCTATGAACCCCGTTATGATAGACGGAACGGGAATGTGCGGAGGATGCAGAGTCATAGTTGACGGCAAGACAAAGTTTGCCTGTGTTGACGGACCTGATTTTGACGGTCACAAGATAGATTGGGATATGGCACTTAACAGACAGAAAATGTTCAAGGAGCATGAAAAAACCGCATGTGACAAAGACAACTGCAGGATAGGGAGGACGCACCATGCCTAATATGTCATTAAAGAAAACACCAATGCCCGAGCAGAAGAGCGAGGAAAGAATACATAATTTTGATGAGGTATTCTATGGCTACACACCTGCTATGGCAATGGAAGAGGCACAAAGATGCCTTAAATGCAAAAATAAGCCCTGCACAGAGGGATGTCCCGTAAGAGTAAGGATACCCGAATTTATGGCATATGTCGCAGAGGGAAAATTTGAGGAGGCATACAAGGTAATTACAGATACCAACAGTCTGCCTGCGGTTTGCGGAAGAGTATGTCCGCAGGAAAGCCAGTGCGAAGCAAAATGTGTACGCGGTGTCAAAGGAGAACCTGTTGCCATAGGAAGAATAGAACGTTTTGTTGCAGACTGGCATATGGTACACGGTACAGATGATATTAAAAAGCCTGAGCCAAACGGAAAGAAAGTAGCGGTTGTCGGCTCCGGTCCGTCGGGACTTACAGTTGCAGGCGACCTCTCTAAAAAAGGCTACGCTGTAACAATCTATGAAGCATTTCATACAGCAGGCGGAGTGCTTATGTATGGTATACCTGAATTCAGACTTCCCAAGGCTATAGTGGCAAAAGAGATACAAAAGCTTGAAAAACTCGGTGTTGTTATAGAAAAGAATGTTGTAATCGGAAAGACAATACTTGTAGACGAGCTTTTTGAAGAATTCGGATATGATGCGGTATATGTGGCATCAGGCGCGGGACTTCCTTCATTTTTGAGAATTGAGGGCGAGAGCCTTAACGGAGTTTACTCTGCAAATGAATTTCTGACCCGTATAAATCTTATGAAGGGATATAAGTTCCCCGAGTTTGATACCCCTGTATATGTAGGCAAGCATGTTGCGGTTTTCGGCGGAGGAAATGTTGCAATGGACGCCGCAAGAAGTGCAAAAAGGCTTGGTGCCGAAAAGGTATATATCATATACAGAAGAGGATTTAATGAGCTTCCCGCCCGTGCAGAAGAGGTTATGCATGCACAGGAGGAGGGCATAGAATTTATGTTCCTTCAGAATCCTGTCAAATTCATAGGCGAAGACGGATGGGTTTGCGGCGTTGAGCTTATAAAGATGGAACTCGGAGAGCCGGATGCGTCGGGAAGAAGGTCACCCGTTGCAATAGAGGGTTCGGAGCATATCGTAGGTATAGATACAGCGGTAATTGCAATAGGACAAAGCCCCAATCCCCTTATAAAGCAAACAACAGATGAGCTTGAAACAACACCCCGAGGATGCATAATAACAGATGAAAACGGTGCAACAACCAAGAAGCATGTGTATGCAGGCGGAGATGCCGTGACGGGTGCTGCAACGGTAATTCTTGCTATGGGTGCAGGCAAAACTGCGGCTGCGGCAATTGACAAGGAACTTAGCCAAAAATAGAATACAGAGTACACCAAACACCCCCAAAGAGCATAACATGTTCTAAGGGGGTGTTTTTGTGCATCAGTTTGAAATAAGCAGATGTAAAGTAATAAATGTTGCCCGCAAAGCAGAAAAAGAGATAATAGACTATGGAGTTCGTATGGTCGGGGCACCTCTTGAATGGAATGAGACCAAAGGCGAGGGCGTAAGGGTAGGCATAATTGATACCGGTATTGACACAGACCATATAGAGTTAAAAGGAAGAATAAAGGATTGTGTTAATTTTTCCGGCGGAGGCACTGACAGAGTTGAAGATGAGAATGGACACGGCACCCATATAGCCGGAATAGTTGCCGCGGAGCAAAATGGAATAGGTGTAGTGGGAGTTGCGCCGAAAAAGTCGGAGGCCAAGCGGTCTTAGGAAGAC
>JAZREC010000009.1:0-10411 GCA_045660605.1 Clostridia bacterium | reverse complement strand
TGGTAGAAAAGCCTGCCAGATATACAGGCGGAGAGCTTAACAGCGTGATTAAGGATAAAGACAGTGTCGATATCCGTGTTGCATTTTGCTTCCCCGATGTGTATGAGGTCGGAATGAGCCATCTTGGCATGAAGATACTTTATTCACTTCTCAACGAGAGAGCTGATACATGGTGCGAGAGGGTTTTTGCACCGTGGGTTGATATGGAACAGAAAATGAGGGAGAATGATATACCGCTCTACGGACTAGAGAGTATGGAACCGATTAAGGACATGGATTTTGTTGCCTTTACTCTCCAGTACGAGATGAGCTATTCAAACATTCTCAATATGCTTGACCTTGCGGGCATACCGCTTTTATCAAAGGACAGGGGAGAGGACGACCCGTTTATTATGATGGGAGGCCCCTGTGCATACAGTGCGGAGTGCCTAGCTCCGTTTGCTGATTTCTTCCAGCTCGGCGAGGGCGAGGAAATTATGAACGAGTGCATGGATGTATATCTTAAGTGGAAAGAAGCAAAGCTCCCCCGAAGCGAGTTTCTTAAGATGGTGTCGCAGATAGACGGCGTTTATGTGCCGTCATTCTATGATGTTTCCTATAATGATGACGGAACCGTAAAGGAAATAACTCCGCTTTATGACTTTGTGCCCAAATCCGTCAAAAAGCGTGTTGTAGAAGACCTTGACAGCGTTTACTATCCCGATAAATTTGTAGTTCCGTTTGTGGAAATTGTTCACGACAGAATTATGCTCGAGGTATTCAGAGGTTGTATAAGGGGATGCCGTTTCTGTCAGGCAGGGCAGATATACCGCCCTGTAAGAGAAAAGTCTCCGCAAACTCTAATAAGACAGGCAAAGGCACTTATGCAGTCCACGGGATATGAGGAAATCAGCCTTTCTTCGCTCAGTACCTCGGATTACAGAGGACTTAAGGAGCTTACGGATGAGCTTCTTAAAATAACAGAGGAGAGCAGAGTAAGTCTTGCACTTCCGTCACTCAGGCTAGACTCTTTCTCTATGGAGCTTATGGACAAGATATCCAAGGTCAGAAAAAGCTCTCTTACCTTTGCACCCGAGGCAGGTACACAGAGAATGAGAGATGTCATAAATAAGGGCATAACCGAGGAAGACCTTATGAATAGTGCAAAGATGGCTTTTGAGGGAGGCTACAGCAGTATCAAGCTGTATTTTATGCTTGGACTTCCTTTTGAAACTCTTGACGATGTAGTCGGCATAGGAGACCTTGCACAAAAGGTAGACAGAGTTTACCACACAATTCCCAAGGAAAACAGAGCACCGGGGCTCAGAATTACCCTCTCTGTTGCGTCCTTTGTTCCAAAGGCATTTACTCCTTTCCAATGGGCAAGTCAGGACAGCCTTGAAAAGCTCCATGTCAAGCAGATGGCACTAAAGGATTCCATAACATGCAAAAGAATTAAATATAACTATCACGAGGCACCTGTAAGCATACTCGAGGGTGTGTTTGCAAGAGGCGACAGACGCCTCTCGGATGTCTTAATCAAGGCACACGAAAAGGGCATCAAATTCGACAGCTGGGGCGAGTTCTTCAGTATGGAAAAATGGATGGAATGTTTTAAGGAGTGTAATCTTGATCCCGCTTTCTACACAAGGGAGCGTTCCTTTGACGAGGTTCTTCCGTGGGATATGATAGATGTCGGAGTAAAGAAGAGCTTTCTTATAGAAGAGGCAAAGCGTGCCGAGAGGGCAGAGGTTACACCTAACTGCAGACAAAAGTGCTCTGCCTGCGGTGCAAACTGCTTCAAAGGAGGTGTCTGCTATGAGTAAGTACAGAATAATGTACAGCCAGGGAGATGAGGTGAGATTTATATCCCATCTGGATTTTCTCCGCACCATTGTCCGTACATTCCGCCGTGCAGGACTTCCTGTCAAATATTCCGAGGGCTTTAATCCCCATATGGTTATGACGATAGGACTTCCGCTTTCTGTAGGCACAACATCGCTCTGTGACTGTCTTGAGGTTGAGCTTACAGAGGATGTTGATATACCCTCTGCCATAGAGAGTATAAACAGATGCACTCCCCGAGGCATAAGGATAATTGGAATGAAGGAGTCTGCGGGACTTACACCCATGTACAATATAGACAGTGCAGAATATACCGCAAGCTTTACCTCGGACAGAGAGATAAACATAGACGAATATATTGCCTGCCCCGAGGTAATGATAGAGAAAAAGTCCAAGCGTAAGATAAACGAAGTAAACATCAAGGATTTTATAAGGTCAATAGAGTTGCAGACTCAGGATGAAAACTGTTATACACTTAAGCTTCATCTCAATGCAGGCAATGTATCAAATCTCAAGCCCGAGCTTGTGCTGAGGTCTATGGAGGACTATTTCAAGGCGGTATTTACTGATATTAAAATTGAGCGTACAGGAATATATTTTGAAGATATGAGTCCTGTGTTCTGAGGTTATTTTATGAATTACGAGGAATTAAAAAAGCTTATAAACTATCACAGCAGACAGTACTATGTGCTCGACGACCCCAAGATTACAGACGGGGAATATGACAAGCTCATGCGTGAGCTTCTGGAGTATGAAAAAGAGCATCCCGAAGAGGTAACAGAGGACTCACCGTCGCAGAAAATAGGCGGTGTTATACTCGAAGGCTTTGAGGAGGTTCATCACAAGGTACAGATGCAGAGCCTTCAGGACGCCTTTAACAAGGACGAGGTGATGGACTTTGACAAAAGGGTGAGAGAAACCCTCGGGCACAACACTGCATATGCCGTAGAGCAGAAAATAGACGGTCTGTCGGTGTCGCTTGAGTATGAGAATTCTGTATTTAAGAGAGGCTCGACAAGAGGAGACGGAATACGCGGTGAGGATGTTACCGAAAACCTTAAGACCATTATGAGTATTCCCCTTAGACTTGATGTGGATGTGGAATACCTTGAGGTAAGAGGCGAGGTGTTTATATCCAAAAAGAACTTTGCCAAAATCAATGAGGAAAGAGAGCTTTCGGGCGAAAGCGTTTTCGCCAATCCCCGAAATGCTGCTGCAGGCTCCCTGAGACAGCTTAACAGTGCTGTCGCCAAGGAAAGGAATATGGATATTTTTATATTCAATATTCAGGATATACGGGGAGCAGAAATCAAGACGCATCTTGAGGGACTTGATTTCCTCAGAAAAGCAGGGTTCAAGGTTATATCAAACGATGTGCTTTTTGAAAACATAGAGGACGCGTTCGCAGAGGTAGAAAGAATAGGAAGCATGCGGGCGGGTCTTTACTATGACATAGACGGTGCCGTAATAAAGGTAAATGACCTGAATGACAGAGAAATCCTCGGTACAACCGCCAAAACACCCCGATGGGCAATAGCATATAAGTACCCTGCCGAGCAGAAAGAAAGTACAATCCGCGATATTGTAATTCAGGTAGGGCGTACGGGAGTTCTTACACCCAATGCAGAGTTCGACCCCGTATCAGTTTCGGGAAGCACAATAGCCAGAGCAACCCTGCACAATGAGGATTATATAAAGGAAAAGGATATCCGAATAGGAGACAAGGTGCTTGTTCAGAAGGCGGGGGATATAATCCCCGAGGTTGTAAGGGTTCTTACAGACAAGAGAACGGGAACGGAGAGGATATTTTCCATGCCCGACCGCTGTCCTGTATGCTCATCGCCCGTGGAACGCCGTGAGGGAGAGGCGGCGGTAAGGTGCACCAATATTTCGTGCCCTGCACAGCTTGCGAGAGGTATTGAGCACTTTGTGTCAAGAGATGCCATGGATATAGAGGGCATGGGCCCGTCCGTTGTGGAAAAGCTTATGGAAAATAAGCTTATAGAGAGCCCTGCAGACCTGTATTATCTTAAAGCAGAGGATATTGCCTCGCTTGACAAGATGGGTGACAAAAGTGCAAATAACCTTATATCCGCAATAGAAAAATCCAAGTCCAACGATATGTCAAGACTTCTTTTTGCCATGGGAATACGCCATATAGGTCTGGGTGCGGCAAAAAAGATTTCCGCAAATGTCGGCTCAATAGATGCCCTGTTTGACATAACCTTGGAGGAGCTTTGCGAGATAGACGATGTAGGCGGGATTATGGCACAAAGCCTTAAGGACTTCTTTGCTATGGACAGTACCCGACACCTCATAGAAAAGCTCAAAAATGCAGGAGTTAATATGAATTCCTTAGCTCAGGAAGAAAACGAAGGGTCAGCCTTTGATGGTCTTACCTTTGTAATAACAGGCACACTTCCTACAATGGGCAGAAAGGAAGCAACTGCCTTTATTGAGAAAAACGGAGGAAAGGTTACAGGCTCAGTTTCAAAGAAAACAGATTACCTCGTTGCAGGAGAAGATGCAGGCAGTAAGCTTGACAAGGCAAACCAGCTCGGAATAAAAGTAATATCCCAAAGCGAGCTTGAGGAAATGGCAGAAAAAAATCAATAAAAATATACTAAAAGAATGTCATTTTTGTGGCATAACATACAAAATATATCAAATATACTTGAATATAAGGCAATATTTATGTATAATTAGTAGTACATTTTAACTCTAACTGGTTATAGTTTTAAGCTATAACAAATTTATATAAACGGAGGAGATAGTAATGAACAGAGTTTATAATTATTCTGCAGGTCCTTCTGCACTTCCCCTTCCTGTTCTTGAGCAGGCACAGAAGGAACTCGTATGCTACGGCGACAGCGGTATGTCCGTAATGGAGATGAGCCATCGTTCAGGCGTATATCAGGCAATCATTGACGAATGTGAGGCATCACTTAGAGAGCTTCTTGCAATTCCCGACAACTACAAGGTGCTTTTCCTTCAGGGCGGAGCATCCAGCCAGTTTGCTATGATTCCCATGAACCTCTTTAACAAGAGCATGAAGGCAGACTGTGTACTCACAGGTCTTTGGGCAAAGAAATTCAGCAAGGAAGCTGCCAGATACGGCGAGGTTAAGGTTCTTGCTTCTTCCGAGGATAAGACTTTCTCTTATATCCCCAAGCTTGACAAGAGCACATTTACTCCCGATGCGGATTTCTTTCACATTACATACAACAACACAATATACGGAACCAAGTTCCCCACACTTCCCGATACAGGAAATGTTCCTCTCGTAGCGGATATGTCTTCATCTATTCTCAGTGAGCCTGTTGATGTATCAAAGTTTGGTATTATCTATGCAGGTGCACAGAAGAACATGGCACCCGCAGGTCTTACAGTTGCTATCGTAAGAGAAGACCTTATCGGCAATGCTATGGATATAACACCTACAATGTTCAACTATGCAACACATTCAGAAAACGGCTCAATGTTCAACACACCCCCCACATACCCCATCTACATCTGCGGTCTGGTGTGCAAGTGGCTCAAAGACCTCGGCGGTCTCGAAGCTATGAAGGCTATCAACGAAGAGAAGGCATCAATTATATATGATTACCTCGACAGCTCCGATATGTTCAGAGCTACAGTAGAAGCCAAGGAAGACCGTTCTCTTATGAATGTTCCCTTTGTAACAGACAGCGACGAGCTTAATGCAAAGTTTATCAAGGAAGCTACTGCAAACGGCTTTGTAAACCTCAAGGGACACAGAAGTGTTGGCGGTATGAGAGCAAGCATTTACAATGCTATGCCTGTAGAAGGCGTAAAGGCTCTTGTAGACTTCATGAAGAAGTTCGAAACAGAAAATAAATAAGGTGGTTTTTGATATGTACGAAGTATTAACTCTCAATAAGATTGCAAAATGCGGTCTTGATATGCTCGATGAGGATATCTTTACCGTTACAGATGCCACAGATGCTCCCGATGCCATAATACTCAGAAGCTTTTCCATGCACGAAATGGAAATTCCCAAATCTCTTATGGCAGTAGCAAGAGCAGGTGCAGGTGTCAACAATATCCCGATAGATAAGATGAGCGAGCTTGGTATCCCCGTATTCAATACCCCCGGTGCCAATGCAAACGCAGTTGCAGAAATGGCTCTTGCAGGTCTTCTTCTTGCTTCCAGAAAGGTTACCGATTCTGTTGAGTGGGCAAAGACCTTAAAGGGTGAGGGTGCAAATGTAGAAAAGCTTGTAGAAAAAGGCAAGAGTGCATTTGCAGGTCCCGAAATCAAGGGCAAGACCCTCGGTGTAATAGGTCTCGGTGCAATCGGTGTAATGGTTGCAAACCTTGCTTGTGCAATGGGTATGAAGGTTATAGGCTATGACCCCTATATTTCCGTTGATGCGGCATGGGGACTTTCCCGCGCTGTTAAGAAGTCATCAGACCTCAAGGCTATGGTTTCAAAGTGCGATTATGTAACAATGCATCTTCCTCTTCTTGATTCCACTAAGGGAATGGTTAACGAAGAGCTTATAGATGCTATGGAAAACGGCGTAAGAGTTCTCAATTTCTCAAGAGGCGGTCTTGTTGATAATGAAGCTATGAAAAAGGCTCTGGAGGCAGGCAAGGTTGCTTGCTATGTAACAGACTTCCCCTCCGAAGCTACACTTGATATGCCCAACACAATCAATATTCCCCACCTCGGTGCATCAACACCCGAGTCCGAGGACAACTGTGCTGTTATGGCAGCTAAGGAGCTTTCCGAGTTCATGTGCTGCGGTAATATCAAGAACTCTGTAAACTTCCCCAATTGCGAAATGGCAATGGAAGGCAAATTCCGTGTTACAGTTGCACACAAGAACATTCCCAATATGCTTGCTAAGTTCTCGGGTCTGTTCTCCGATGCAAATGTAAATATCATCAACATGCTCAACAAGAGCAAGGGCGACAATGCTTATACAATTATCGATGCAGATGTAATCCCCGATACTCTTGAACATGAGCTTGAGGGTGTAGAGGGCGTTCACAGAGTAAGAGTTATAAAGAACGCGTAAAAAATATCAAATAAAACAGGGTTTGTAAAAATTCGTTTTTTACAAACCCTGTGTTTTATTTGAGGGCAGTACTGTTATTCAGTAATGCCGTAGAGTACATAAAAAGCACATCGCAGTTTTCAAAATCCACAAAGCTTCCAAGTGCGGAGCTGTTCATATATCTTATATCAACAAGAGTTATCTTTTTGTAGCCGTCAGCAAGAAGAGGTGCAAGCGAGCTTGCAAAGGAGTCTCTGAACATCACAAGCTCTTTATCGGATTTTGATGAGGGATTTTCGATTGTAAGAAGAGGCATGCTTCCCTCAAGAAACATTTCGTATGCGTCTTTGCCCTCCGCCTTTTTCATAGAGTACATATCGCCCTTTCGCGGTGCTCCCGTATCGTAGTAGGTTACAACAGAGTTTTCTATACCGCTGTTTGTAAGATATGATAGCTTGTCGGGTTCAAAGTCCATTGCAAGCTGACCCGAATACACACCGTAAAATGGAATATCAAGAGTGTTTATTTCATAGCTTTGTGAAAGCGATGTTCCCATCTCATTTGCCAGTCGGTCTGCAATGTCCGTTATCTTTTCCTGCTTCCAATGAGTATCTGTATTATAATAGTCATCAAGCTCAAGAAGAGGATAGATATCTATATAAGTCATAAAAGAAAGTCTGTCCTTCATTTCCTCCGTAAATTTTTTGTAGTCAAGGGAGGGATATGAGTTTTTTTCTGCCAGAAACATATTCTTATCGGGCACTATGCTAAGGTAAACCTTATTATTCCTACCTTGTATATAGGTTTTGTATATTTCCTTGAATTTCTTTTCTGCATAGTCCATCATATAGCTGTTTTCTTCTGTATCTATTTTTGATATATGTCCGTCTGCGATAAAAAGACCGTTGTTATCTTTTTTACCGAAAACATTTGTTGCAAAGTATGCCTTTAGCTTCCGCCAACCGTCTCTCATGGGTATTCTCTCGGAGGCATATTTCTCAAAGTCATTAGAAAAGTCACCGCTTAAAACGCTGTCTAAACTAATAGAAGGCATTTGCATGAGAGGTCGTCTTTCGCTCTCGGAGTAGTCGTGGGAGGGCATTACAATGCACATAACAGACAATGCGATAAAAATAATCGCAAACACCGATACGCCTATAATATTTTTAAGCTTCATACACTACCTCCTAAAACCTGAAATATAAGAACGGGTTAAACGAACCGTCTGCAAGATATGCCGTACATATCGTGAGAAGTGCCATAAGACACGGTATCTCAAAAATGTCATATACAAGGGCAGTGCCCTTGCGGTTTGTGATAATAGTTTTTGCTTTGGCAAAAACGGGTGTAGAAAGAAGCACACCGCACAAAAGAATGCAAAAATAATTGGAAAGGCTGTAGAGCGATACCGCCGATGTCAGCGGAATGCCCGATAAACCGAACATTGAGGAAAGAAGCTTCATCGCACCTTCCATTGATGATGCACTGAATATTGCAAAGCTTATTGCAACAAAAAACAGGACATATATGTGCGATACTGCCTTGCTTCTCAAAATAAATCTTGATAAAAACAGCTTTTCCAAAAGGAGCAATACACCGAAATACAGACCCCACAAGACAAAGTTCCATTCTGCTCCATGCCAAAGACCTGTAAGAAACCATACGGTAAATATATTTATTGCAAATCTTATGTGTCCGACACGGTTTCCGCCCATGGGAATATACACATAGTCGCGAAACCATGAACCGAGCGATATATGCCATCTTCGCCAGAATTCCGAAATGCTTCTTGATATAAACGGATAACGGAAGTTTTCGATAAAATCAAATCCGAGTATTTTCCCAAGGCCTATTGCCATGTGGCTGTAACCCGAGAAGTCAAAGAATATCTGGAGCATATACGAAAAGACATATAGCCATGACCCAAGAACAGACTTGTCCGATGTAAGAGCGAGGGTATCACATAGCTCGCCGAGGGTATTTGCCAAAATAACCTTTTTGGAAAGTCCCATTACAAAATACCTGATTCCCTCATATGCCTTACTTACTGAGTGGCTTCTGTTTTTGAGCTGTTTTTCCACATCAGAATATCGGACAATCGGTCCTGCAATAAGCTGGGGAAACAGAGCTATATATGTTCCCAGTGTTATAATATTTTTTTGTGCCTTGACTCTGCCTCTGTATACATCCACAGTGTAGCTGAGTATCTGAAATGTATAAAAGCTTATGCCGATGGGAAGTGCAAGACGCAAAAGCGGTATTTTTATTCCCGTAACCGACGAAATGCTTTGCAAAAAGAAATCTGCATATTTGAAGTATCCCAGAATTCCGAGCGAAAACATCAGAGAAAGAATAAGAAGCACCTTTGACAACACTTTCCTCCTGTAGTGTTCTATCCCGATACCCAAAAAGTAGTTTATAGTAACGCTTGTTGCCATTATAACAACATACCGAGGCTCGCCCCATGCGTAGAAGAAGAGGCTTGAGATAAGCAAAATCAGATTTTTTGCCTTTTTCGGAACAAGAAAATATATTAAAAGTGTAAGAGGTAAGAAGTAGTACAAAAATGTTATACTGGAAAATAGCATATGATTACTCCATAGATTTAGGGCACATTACAAAGAAGACCTTGTTCCCCGAAGATGCGGTAATCATTTCTTCTGCTTCTGTGCACAAATTCCATCTTAGGTTTGCATTTTTTTTAAGCTCTGCTGTAAATGAGCTTACATCAGCCTCGTTTTCGAGGATAAACACATATCCCACAAAGGGAATTGTTCCAATCATGGGAGCAAACATAGCACCCTGAGAAAATCCCTTTATTTCCTTGTCGTTAAAGCCTGTAAGATATCCTTCGGTAACCTCTGTTGCCATACCTGCAAACTGTATGGAGCTGTTTGAAACAAGTGCCTCTGCAAGCGAAAGTGCACTGCTGTGAGAGGATGCCTTGTTTATAAAGTCAGCCTTAAGTATACCGCCGAGTGTTTTTGGTTCTTCTGTCTGGGGTGCGCTGGCATCAGGCTTTGCTTCGGGCTTGGTTTGAGGCTGTGTCTGAGGCTTTGTTTCAGGTTTCGTTTCGGGATTTGCCTGAGGTTTTGTCTCGGGGACGGTCTCAGGCTCTACCTGAGTATCCTCTTCCTCTTCGGTAACGGCATCATCTGTAATATCAACTATTTCAGAGGTGCCCTCTGAGGTTAATTCGTCCTTTGGGTCTGTGGCTGTTTCCTTTTTTCCGCAAGAAGCTAAAGATACAACCATAGCAAACATAAGAATAAACGCAAGTAATTTTTTCATAATAAAATCTCCTTTTTAAGTTCTTTCGTATGTAACACCATTAAGAACGAAAAAAGGTTGCATTATTTTTTTGCTGTAACAAAATTGTATTCTAAAAACTTTGAGCACGACAGCGAGAGATACCTGTTGTTTTTTATAAATTAAGAAGAAAAATATTGTGTCAACTATGTGAAAAATACTTTTTTGAAATAATCTCATTTTTTTATTGACAAAGGTGAAAATATGTGATAGAATATACAAGTCACACGGAGAGGTGTCCGAGTGGTTTAAGG
>JAZREC010000008.1:0-7237 GCA_045660605.1 Clostridia bacterium | reverse complement strand
GTGTATGCTGTCTGGCGGAAGCTGTAGGAATGAGTCAATCTGCGGTTTCGCATCAGCTAAGATATCTTAGGGGTATAAACATTGTCAAGTGCCGAAGAGACGGAAAGTCTATCATATATTCGCTTACTGATGCACACATAGGGCACATATACGGCGAAGGGGTTATTCATATAATGGAAAATTAAAAACGGAAAGGAAAAAATATAATGCACAAAGAACACTCACACGAACACGAGAACTGCAGTTGTCACGATACACACAATCACGACCACTGCTGTCACGATACGCACAACCACGAGCACTGCTGTCACGATACACACTCATGCGGATGCGCTCACCATCATCACGCGGACTCTGGGTCAGAGATTAGAGCATACGCAATATCATTGGTTTTGTTTGTGATAAGCTTATTAACCGAGGGGGTTTTGTCCGCAATACTTGCGATTACTGCGGCATTGATATGCGGAAAGAATATATTTATCCAAGGTATAAGGTCAATTTTCAAACTGCGTTTTGACGAAAACACGCTGATTGTTGTTGCCGCTTGTGCCTCTATACTGTTAAAGGAATATTCCGAAGCGTACATTGTAACTCTGCTATTTGGCATCGGTGCCGTTCTGGAAGAATATGCGGTAAAGAAATCCCGAAAGGACATTGAAAGCCTTATAGACCTCACAACAGACACAGCATACAATGAGCTTGGCGAAAGAATAGACCCTGCAAGAATAAAGGAAGGCGATACATTCCTCGTAAAACCTGGTGACAAGGTATGCACAGATGCGGTAATCATAAGCGGAAGCTCATCATTTGACACATCGGGAATAACGGGCGAAAGCATGCCATATGATTTATCTGCAGATAGCATTGTGTATTCC
The DNA here is from genome assembly GCA_045660605.1 of Clostridia bacterium. GTDB lineage: Bacteria > Bacillota > Clostridia > UMGS1810 > UMGS1810 > RGIG8748. The sequence goes on along the minus strand of JAZREC010000008.1, from coordinate 6,362 downwards.
GGGTACATCAATATTTCCTCGTCTGTTATATGCAGAGCAACAACAGACTATGCAGCTTCAACGGCGTCAAAAATCAAGCATTATGTTGAAGAAGCCTCTCACAGAAAGGCAAGCACAGAAAAATTCATCACCAAATTTGCTTCCGTTTATACGCCCGTTATAATAGGTCTTGCGATACTTCTTGGCTTAGTGCTTTCAGTATCGGGAATGACAGGCATCGCAGAAGCGGTAAGGCGTTGTCTTACCTTTATGATAGCCTCGTGTCCGTGTTCTCTCGTGATAAGCATTCCCCTATCCTACTATGCAGGTGTCGGTGCAATAAGCAAGTACGGACTTCTTGTAAAAGGCTCTCAGTACATCAACACTCTTGCAAGTGCCGATGCAATTGCATTTGACAAAACGGGAACACTAACAAAAGGTAAGCTCAGTGTAGCAGATATCAAATTAGTCGGTGATATAACAGAGGATGTTGCCATAGCTTATGCAAAAGCTCTGGAAACACATTCGTCTCATCCAATAGCTCAGGCAATATGCAATCATTATGACGGCGAATATCCGTCTGCTGAGAATATTAAAGAGCATTTTGGCAAAGGAATAACAGGTACAATTGACGGACACAGCATATCTCTTGGAACGGCTGAATTTGTGGGAAGCGGTGAGCCTGGTGACGGCATACATCTTGCAATTGACGGCAAGCTTAAGGCGATAATAGAGGTATCGGACACCATGAAAGATGATGCGTTCGATATGACATATCAGCTAAAAGCAATTGGAATAAAGGACATCTATATGCTATCGGGAGACAGCGAAAGCAAGGTGGAAGAGCTTTGCAAAAAGCTTGGCGGAATTAAAGGCTTTGGCAGACTTATGCCCATTCAAAAGGCTGATATAATAAAAAATCTCAAAAAAGAGCACAAAGCCGTAATATTTGCAGGCGACGGTGTAAACGATGCTCCGTCACTCACCGAAGCCGACTTCTCGATATCCATAGGAAGCGGAAGCTCGCTTGCTTTGGAAACGGGCGATGCAACGCTTATGACAAATAAGCTGTGCTCAATACCAAAGAGCATAAAAAAAGCCAGACAAACAATGAGTACAATATATACCAACATAGTGCTTTCGCTGGTAATAAAGATAGCAGTGCTCATTCTGGCATCTATCGGAATTGCACCGATATGGCTGGCTGTATTTGCCGATGTGGGTGTACTTATAATAACAGTATTAAACTCCCTATCTATTCTTCCAATTCAAAATAGTTCAAAGGATTAACATATGTGCCGTTTGACTTAAGCTCAAAGTGAAGATGTGTCTCGGCAATCGTTTCAAAGAGGGTGGTATCTCCTACTGTGGAGATTTGCTGTCCTCTTTTTACTTCTGCTCCTTTTTCTGTCATACCAAAGGTGGCAAGGTTTGAATATATTCCAATTAGTCCGCCTCCATGGTCTATGGCAATTGTATAGCCATGGCGGAAATCCTCATACATCTCTGTTACCGTTCCGTCCGCTATCGCCCTGACCTCAGAGCCCAGGGGTGCGTTTATATCTATTGCGGTATGAATTCTCCAATCATCAAGTGTCTCGGAATAAACGGGCATCTTGTCCGAAAATTCCAAAAGCAATCCGCCGTCGCAGGGGGCAATCCACTCCTGAGGCTCAGGCGTTATTTCTTCATTTATTGCCGAAACGGGTACGGTTTCGTCCTCTTCGCTCTCAACAAAGGCTATATCCTCTTCTTCGCTTTCTACAAACTCTGCTCTGTTTATCTCCTCTGCGGGTTCGTCCATAAGGATAATCGCAACAGTAATTGTAATAATAAATACCAACACGCACACTCCGGCCAGTGCGGCAAATGTCCATCTTTCCTTTGATTTACTTTCTTTTCCGTATCCTGAAACATACTGTTTTTTCATAAATCCTCAATCCTTTCGGATTTATTTTTTCCTTTGAATACGGATTTTATTCCAAATATGCAAATTCTATGCCCGAATAATATTTTGTGAGAATTTTGTCATAGGTCATTCCCTCTTTGGCACAATAATTAGCTCCGTACTGGCTCATACCGACTCCGTGTCCGTATCCGCGAACATTAAACACAATACTGTTTTCGCACGGAATAATATCAAAGTATGCTGACCTGAGGGAAAAGAGTGTGCGGATTTGTGTACCCTTTATAAGCTTATCCCCGATACATACGGTTGCAACCGTTCCTCCCTCGCTTCGTGTAATCTCGCCGATAATACCGTTTTCGAAGCTTACACCGCACTTTTCGGAAAGGGTTTTCTTAAACTCGTCCATTGGTATCTCTACGCTTGTTTCATACTTAGGTGCAAGGGCATCGCCCTTGCTTTCTACACTCCTTAAATAAGCAACATCTGTACCCCACACATCGCATGCGTTTTCGGTTCGACCGCCTGCTATTGCATGAAATACCGCCTTTATGGGTTCTCCCTTGTATACTGCGATGATGTCTTGGGTCTCCGAAACTGCTTTTTTGCATTTTTCAAAATACAAACTTGCATTTTTGCCCCATTTTATTTTGGCTTCCTCCTCCGATACATACGCCTGGCAATGACTGCTGTCGGTACATACGGATGCCCCCTTGTGCTTGTCTGCGTCTGCCTCGGATTTCATCTTTTGTGCCATATAAGTTCTTGCCGCAACAGCCTGTGCCTTAAGTGCCTCAAGCTCAAATTCTGCGGGCATTTCCGCCATGAGAACACCAAGGATATACTCTTCTCTTTCCATAGCTGCTACCTTGCCTGAGGATGCAATATACACATCTATTTCCGCACTTTGTTTAGCCTGTGTATTTTGCTTATCGCCATCAACAAAAGCGACATTGAGACACAATGGCAAAAGTATTATCAAAACCATTAAAATTGCAATCCAGAAAAATATATATTTCAAAACGCACCTCGAAATTGTATATAAATCGTCTAAAAAACTATGTTCTTTTTATAATAATATATAAATTTGTGTTAAACATTATGACTTGTCAAAAAAATTACTTGATAAAACATCCGAATAATGATATAATCATTTCATACTGTAATATGGAGGCATTTACAATGAGCACAAGATCAGAATTAACCAACCCGATTAAATTCCCTGCAAATCACGACGATGTTACAGGTTATTACCGCATTGACAGGGATGAATATCTTAACTACCATGTTAAAAGAGGTCTCAGAAACATGGACGGCTCCGGTGTGCTTGCAGGTCTTACAAATGTAAGCGAGGTGCACGGATATATAGTAAGCGAAAGCGAGAAGTCTCCCATTCACGGCGAGCTTTCCTACAGAGGATACAACATCAACGACCTTACCCGTTCGTACGGTCTTGATAACCGTTTCGGTTTTGAAGAGGTAAGCTATCTCTTGCTTTTTGGTACTCTTCCCACAAGAGACGAGCTTGAGGAATACTGCGGTTATCTTGCAAGAAGCAGAGAGCTTCCTCAGTTCTTTACAGAGGACATGATTCTCAAAAACCCCAGTAAAGACATAATGAACAAGCTTGCAAGAAGTGTACTTACTCTCTATTCGTATGACAAAAATCCTGATGACTGTTCATTAGAAAATGTGCTCAAGCAATCTATAAAGATACTTGCAAGACTTCCGATAATAGCGGCTCACTCCTACAGCGCAAAAAGACATTACTACGACAACAAGAGCCTTATTATTCACAGACCCAAGGATGAGCTTTCCATAGCAGAGAACATTTTGCGTATGCTCTCCAAAAACAAGGAATTTACCGAGGAAGATGCAAGAATACTCGATACCACTCTTATGCTTCATGCAGAGCACGGAGGCGGTAACAACAGTACATTTACATGCAGAGTCCTTTCCTCATCGGGAACAGACACATACAGTGCAATCGGAAGCGCCATAAGCGCCCTCAAGGGTCCCCGTCACGGAGGTGCCAATGCCAAGGTTATGAGCATGATGACAGACATACAGAAGAATGTAGAGAACTGGGAAAACAGAGACGAAGTATATAACTACCTCTGCAAAATCGTAAACAAGGACGCCCACGACAGGAGCGGACTTATATATGGTATGGGGCATGCAGTATATACTCTCTCCGACCCAAGAGCAGTTATACTCAAAAAGAATGCAAAAGCCCTGTCCGACCGTCTGGGATACGAAAAGGAATACAATCTGTATTCCCTCATAGAAGAGCTTGCACCTCAGGTATTTAAGGATGTGAAAAAACAAAACAGAATTATTTGTGCAAATGTTGATTTCTACTCGGGATTTGTGTACAAGATGCTCAAAATTCCGCCCGAAATCTACACTCCCCTCTTTGCAATATCAAGAACACCCGGTTGGTGTGCTCACCGCATAGAAGAGATAATCTCGGGAGGCAAGATAATCCGTCCTGCATACAAGAGCCTTTGCAGAAACCACAGAGAATATGTTCCAATGGACGAAAGATAAATAATTGCCGTATTAAAAAACTTGTAGGGGCTGATGATATCATCAACCCCTACATTTTTTAATATTTATTACCGCAAGACAATTATTCTTTTATAAGGCTGTATGTCTTTCCGTCGGTGAAGCAGTATACATCCATGCCATCTGCGGTGGGTTCTATTACCCATTGCTTTTTCCAGCTCTGCATATCGTCGCTATGCTGATGAAGTCCGTCCTTAAGCTTAAAATATGCTCCTTTTCCGAAAGGAATATTATATTTACTTCTGCGTGTTCCGTCAACAAGGGCATACTCCAGATAATGTCCGTCATCATCGGTATATCTTCCGATAATATCATCATATTCCATAGTTTCATTGTCGGCACAAAGCCATTTCAGACACAGTTCAAACTGTTTTTTGCTGTCTCCGTAATCACTAAGTTCTGCAAAAACTGCCATAGCCTTTGCATAGTTTCCGCCGTCTGCAAGCTCGTTTGCAATAGAATATTTACATTCCGACTCCATATCGGCATCTCCGATAAATTCAAATATCTTAAGTGCCTCCTCATAATCTCCCTTGCGGTACAGCTCCATAGCACTATCGTACTTGTGCTCTCTTAATTTTTCCTCCGCTTTGCCTCCATCCTGCTCCGCTACGGATGAAATTATCGCCATCGCCTCATCGGTTTTGCCCTCGGCTTTAAGAGCATCTGCCTTGATGAGAAGAGCCTCATTTCTCTTATCCGCTGAATCCTCGTAACCTGCTTTTGCCAAAGTGCTATACAATTCTATAGCTTCGTCGGTTTTGCCGTCACTCAGGAATTTGCGTGCCTGTTCATAGTCGCACTTATATACCATGATTGACGAATCCTTATACCAATCAATATCCTCAAACATCTGTCTCGCATCGCTGAACTTATCGTCCCTGAGCTTACGCTCTGCCCGTACATACAAATCGTTATAGTGAAGATTAAAGCCAAAAACAATAATCGCCGACAACACAAGTCCGCATACTGCTCCATACAATACATTGTTTTTGTTGGAGCTGGTTTCCTGTGGCGGTTCGGGTTTTACTTCTGTTGGCACATCTTTTTGAAAGCTTCCGCTTTGAAGCTTTATAAGCTCTTCCATCATTTCCGAAAGGGTGCTGTATCTTCGCTTTGTTTCATATTCGCATGCTTTGAGTATAATTGCCGAAAGTGCCGCATCTGCATTGGACGGTGCTGACACCCTCTGTCCGCTCATACGCATATTATAAGCCTCGGATGCGCTTTCAAAATCCATTCCTTTCCGAAACGGCTCCAGACCGCCGTTCATAAGTCTGTACATAATTGTGCCCAGCGAATAAACAACTGCCGTCTCGCCCGAAATACCTTGGAGAAGTTCGGGGGCGGTATATAACTGTATGGGCGATGTAAATTCCCCGTCATTTATCACAGGCAAAGTAACAAGGCTTAATCCAAGCTCGCCGTTTTCCGACACTGTGATATCCTTGGGGGTAAGAACAAGGTGGTTTATACCCATGTTTCTATAGGAAATAAGGGTACGGCACACATCAATACCAAGCCTTACCGTAGCCTCTCTTGTGGAATATGTATTCATGCAATCTATAAGTCTTTGTGAACTTTGGAGTGTATCCATATTTATACCTCCCTGTTTTATTTGATTTAAGTATACAATATTTTTGAAAGGAAATCAATATTTAATATTTCGACTTGTATTTTATGGGATTTTGTATTAAAATATATGTATATAATTTACGGAGGTTTTGTATATGGGAAAGACTAATTCCTGGGAAAAACTTGAAAATAATAAAGTTATGGATTTCTGTGACGGTTATATTGACTATCTTAATTTGTCAAAAACTGAGAGACTTGCCGTTGATAATTCTATTAAGCTTGCAAAAGAAGCAGGCTTTGTGCCTTTTGAAAGCAAGTCATCTCTTAAATGCGG
>JAZREC010000007.1:0-26834 GCA_045660605.1 Clostridia bacterium | reverse complement strand
AATTGAAGAAAAATCAGGGAGACCTGTTATTACATCGAAAAATGCAACCGAATTAAATCAGATAGTCACAGATTTGATTGAGGGTATTACAGAAGACGAAAAATAGTTTTCAATAATTATCGGAGGAAAAACGATGAAGCTTACAGAAATCTTAAATACCGACAAGCTATCCCTGTCGTGTGAGGTGTTTCCGCCAAAGACAGACACCGCCTTTGACAGCGTACGCCATGCAACAGAAGAGATAGCAAAGCTCCGCCCTGCTTTTATGAGTGTTACATACGGTGCGGGCGGGGGAACAAGCAAATACACACTTGAAATAGCATCAAACATCAAGAAAGCCTACAAGGTGCCTACCCTTGCACACCTTACCTGCGTTTCCTCGTCAAAGGAAACTGTGAAACAAAGAATAAATGACATCATAAATGCAGGCATTGACAATGTTATGGCACTAAGGGGTGACCTTACTCCCGAGATGGAGGGTAAGGACAGAAGCGGATGGGACTACCGCCATGCCATAGACCTTATAAGAGATATAAAGGATATAAGTGCAGACCTTTGTATAGGCGGTGCATGCTATCCCGAAATCCACCCCGAGAGCAACGACAGGGCAGAGGATATATATTATCTTAAGGAAAAGGTCGATGCGGGACTTGGCTTTCTTACTACACAGATGTTTTTTGACAACAACTTACTCTATAGCTTCCTTTATAAAATAAGGGAGGCAGGGATTACCATTCCTGTTATACCCGGAATTATGCCCATAACCAATGCAAATCAGATAGAAAGGGCAATAAAGCTTTCCGGTTCCTTTATGCCCCAGAGGTTCAAGAGCCTAGTAGATAAGTTCGGTCACAGCCCCGATGCCATGAAGCAGGCGGGTATAGCATATGCAACAGACCAGATTATAGACCTTTTTGCCAACGGAATAACAAATGTCCATGTGTATTCCATGAACAAACCCGAGGTTGCACAGAAAATAATGGATAACCTCTCCGACATATTGGGTTGACACTTGTGTTTGGCTGTGATAGAATAATTTCAAGCGAAGCTTGAAATAGTCGATATAAATCTCTTGCAAGATTTTCGATATGTGCTTCGCACTCGATATGCCTGATGGCTCGATATGTTGCCTAAAGGCAACGAGATTTATATCATATCGAGTTTGACCGAAGGGCAAACATATCGATTTTGCTTTGGTAAAAATATCGAGCAATCGAAGATTGCATATCGCCAAAACTTTTTACTGATTTTAAATTAACAGAATTATTAAACGAAAGGACTGATTATAAATGAATTTTGAAACAAAATGTCTTCACTCGGGATATTCTCCCAAGAACACAGAACCCCGTGTTGTACCGATAGTACAGAGCACTACATATGTATATGATTCCACAGAGGAGGTTGCTTCGGTATTTGACGAGCCTACCAAATCACTTATATATTCCAGATTTGCCAATCCTACAGTTATGGCTGTGGAAAATAAGATAGCAGAGCTTGAGGGCGGTGTAGGTGCAATGTGCACATCATCGGGACAAGCGGCTACACTTCTTTCCATACTCAATATCTGCAGAGCGGGAGACAGCTTTATCAGCACTACCGAAATATACGGAGGAACAGTTAACCTCTTTGCGTATACCTTCAAAAAGCTTGGTATAGAGTGCATATTTATAGACAAGAACGCAAGCGACGAAGAAATTATGAAAGCATTTAAGCCAAACACCAAGGCTGTGTTTGGCGAGACTATAGCAAATCCTGCACTTACCGTGCTTGACATTGAGCGTTTTGCAAGAATTGCTCATGCAAATAATGTTCCTCTTATTGTGGACAACACATTTGCAACACCTGCCCTTTGCAGACCTATTGATTTTGGGGCGGACATAGTAATCCACTCCACATCAAAGTATATGGACGGTCATGCAGTTCAGGTGGGAGGCGTTATTGTAGACAGCGGTAACTTCGACTGGACAAGCGGTAAATTCCCCGAGCTTGTAGAGCCTGACGAATCATACCACGGCATATCCTATGTAGAGACCTACGGCAAGGCGGCATATATAATCAAGGCAAGAATGCAGCTTATGAGAGACTTCGGAGTATATCCTGCGGCACATTCCGCATTTCTCTTGAATCTCGGTCTCGAGACTCTTGCTGTCCGTATGAAGCAGTACTGCGAGAACGCAATGAAGGTTGCAAATTACTTCAAAAACAGCGATAAGATAGAGAGTGTCAAGTATCCCGGACTTGAGGGCGATGTTGATTACGAGCTTGGCAAAAAGTACTTAAAGGGTGCAAGCGGAGTAATATCCATCGTAATAAAGGGCGGAAGAGACGCGGCTATGAGATTTATGAATTCTCTGGAGCTTGCTTCAAATGAGGTTCATGTTGCAGATATCCGCACATGCGTGCTTCATCCCGCAAGCGAAACCCATCGTCAGCTTACAGACGAACAGCTTGTTGCGGCAGGTATAGATGCAGGAATGGTAAGATTTTCTGTAGGACTTGAAAATGTTGATGATATCATAGCAGATATCGAAAAGGCACTTGGTAATATATAATAAGAAACCAGCAAGGCTCGGTTGAGTCTTGCTGGTTTTGTGGATATAATGTATTCAGAAGGTTTTTATAATAACTAAACTTGCAAAAGCAAGTTTGTACCATACTTCTTCCTTATTAACTATTACTTATTACTTTCCAAAAATCCGTATACGGATAAATATTTTAGTGAATAGTGAAAAGGTAATAAGTAAAAATCCGCACACGATTGTGTACGGATTTTTGGTAGCGGCAGACGGATTTGAACCATCGACACTGCGGGTATGAACCGCATGCTCTAGCCAACTGAGCTATGCCGCCGTATTTAATTTTATGCCGCATCGCCGTGCGACTTGTTTATTATAGTATAATTTTTCTTAGTTGTCAAGATATTTATACAAAAAATTTTAATATTTTTGGAAATTATTTTTTGGATAAAAGAAAAATTTTGAAAAAAACTATTTACATTAGTAAAAAGATATGTTATAATAACAGAGTTTCTAACCCGATGCTAAGGCTTTGGACACTCCAACCATGCCTTTGTATTGCGGCGATTATATAATTTAAGGAGGATTTAACTATGTTAAAGGAAACAAAGCAGGCTATCATTGCAGAGTACGCTACTCATGAAGGCGACACAGGTTCACCTGAGGTACAGATTGCTATTCTTACAAACCGCATCAACCACCTCACAGAACACCTTAAGTCCAACATGAAGGACCACCACTCAAGAAGAGGTCTTCTTAAGATGGTTGGTAAGAGAAGAGCACTTCTCAACTATCTTGCAAAGGTAGATATCGAAAGATACCGTTCTATCATAGCAAGACTCAACATCAGAAAGTAGTTTGCTACACTTAAGCACACGAAACTCAAACCCAGTATGGTTTTAAGATGACAATTTTGGTCAATACTGCATAAAATCTTTTGAAAATACAAGCGTATTCCCTGCAAGATTTTATTTGTCTTGCCACAAAATTGACAATCTTAAAACTCTTCGACCTTAAATGCATAAAATTTAGTGCGATTTTTATGCGGAGGACGAAGGAAGGCTGACGCCTTGCGAGGACGACAAATGAAAAGTGTGCAAATTTTATGTATTTAAGGCATGCGGGGTTCGGCTTCCGTGTGCTTAGGGCAAAGAGGATTAACACATTAACCCTCTTTGCCTGTTTTTGCATTTTACAAACATCGGGAAATCTGTCGGTATTAGCAGTTAAATATGCTTTTGTGCATCGTAGGAGAGTGTATTTAACTGCTGATGGAACCTTTTCCCGAAATATTAAAGGAGGAAAACAGGTATGAAAAAAACATTTACAACCACAATTGCAGGCAGAGAATTTACTGTAGAAACAGGCGAGGTTGCACAGCTTGCATCAGGTGCCGCTATGGTAAGATACGGCGATACCGTAGTTCTTGCAACCGCAACAGCATCAGCTAAGCCCAGAGACGGAGTAGACTTCTTCCCCTTAAGCGTTGACTATGAAGAGAAGATGTATTCCGTTGGCAAAATTCCCGGTGGTTTCTTAAAGAGAGAGGGTAAGCCCAGCGAAAAGGCTATTCTTACATCAAGAGTTATAGACAGACCCATCAGACCTCTCTTCCCCAAGGATTACAGAAACGATGTAGGTATCGTTACAACAGTTATGTCTGTTGACATCGACAACTCCCCCGAGGTTTGTGCGATGAACGGTGCATCAATCGCTATCTCTATATCCCAGATGCCCTTTGCAGGACCTGTAGGTGCGGTAGTCGTAGGTCTTGTAGACGGTCAGTATGTTATAAACCCCACACTCGAAGAGAGAGAAAAGAGTGAGATGTATGTAACAGTTGCAGGTACCAAGGAAAAAATCGTTATGATAGAAGCAGGTGCCAATGAAATCAAAGAAGATGTAATGTTTAATGCAATTGTTTATGCACATGAAGAAATCAAAAAGATTTGTGACTTTATAGATACAATTGTTGCAGAAGTAGGTAAGGAAAAAGAACCTTATACAGCACATGAGGTTGACCACGACCTTTATGACAAGGTTTATGCTTTCTCATATGACAAGGTATGCGAGGCTATTGACACAGACGACAAGAGAATCCGTGACGAAAGAATGAAGGTCCTCACAGATGAGCTTATGGCACACCTTGGCGAAGAAGCAGAGGGCAGAGACGCAGAAATAGACGAAATATTCTATAAGATACAGAAAGAGATTGTAAGAAAGTGGCTCTTCGAAGACCACAAGAGAGTAGACGGCAGAGGAATTGATGAGATAAGACCCCTTAGCGCAAGCGTAGGCATACTTCCCAGAACACACGGTTCAGGTCTCTTCTCCAGAGGACAGACACAGGTTCTCACAATAGCTACACTCGGTGCTGTGAGCGAGTCTCAGACAATAGACGGTATTGATGAAGAAACATCAAAGAGATATATGCATCACTATAACTTCCCCTCATATTCCGTTGGCGAGACCAAGCCTTCAAGAGGCCCCGGAAGAAGAGAAATCGGACACGGTGCACTTGCAGAAAGAGCATTAAAGCCCGTAATTCCCTCCGAGGAGGAGTTCCCATACTCAATAAGACTTGTTTCCGAAGTGGTTTCTTCAAACGGTTCTACATCACAGGGCTCTGTATGCGGAAGCACACTTGCACTTATGGATGCAGGTGTTCCGATTAAGGCACCCGTTGCAGGTATGTCCTGCGGTCTTATCACCAAGGGCGATGACTTCCTCACAATGGTAGACATTCAGGGTGTAGAAGACTTCTACGGCGATATGGACTTTAAGGTAGCAGGTACAAAAGACGGTATCACAGCTATACAGATGGATATCAAGGTAGACGGTCTTACCTATGATATTATAAAGACAGCATTCGAAAAGACAAGAATTGCAAGAAACTACATTCTTGATGAAGTAATGCTCAAGGCAATCCCCGAACCCAGAACAGAGCTTTCCAAGTATGCTCCCAAGATTATCACAACTAAGGTTCCCGTAGACAAGATTAAAGATGTTATCGGTTCCGGCGGTAAGGTTATACAGAAGATTATTGCAGATACAGGTGTTAAGATTGACATCAATGATGACGGTTCTGTGTTCATTCTTTCCGAGGATACAGATGCTGCACAGAGAGCACTTGCTACCGTTGAGGGCATAGTTGCAGAACCCGAGGTTGGCAAGATATATAAAGGCAAGGTTACCAAGATTATGGAATTCGGTGCATTTGTAGAATTCATGCCCAACCGCGAAGGTCTTGTACACATCTCCAAGCTTGATACAAAGAGAGTAAACAAGGTGGAGGATGTTGTAAGCGAGGGTGACGAAATCCTTGTTAAGCTTGTTGAAATAGACAAGATGGGAAGAAACAATCTTTCCAGAAAAGATGCTTTGGGAGAAATTTCAGAGTAATAGATAAGTGATAAAAGCAGGCGGGGTAAAAAAATGAGTTTTTTACACCGCCTGCTTGTTAATAAAATGTAGCTACATCCTGGTCGGGTTTTGATGTCAGTGCAAGGTCTGTTACAGTAAGAGTAGGACCTTTTCCAAGGTAGAGCTTATTGAATTCTTTTGTAAATACAGCCTCTATAATAACCCAATCCCTGTTGTTAAGTCTTACGCCTTTCGGCAGGCGGGTTATCATACCTTTAAATTCTATATCATCCTCGCAACAGGTCATTACATGTCTTCCGCAAACAACTGTTCCCTCGGGGAGCTTGTCGCTTACGGCAACTATTCCCTTAAACTTTATTTTTTTGCCGATGTATTTTTTCATATCCTCTGCCATGTCGCGAAACCACAGGGCATAGTCACGGTCTTCAATTTCTATGACGGGAGCATCAATGTCAAAAGGCAGGGGGTCTTCCTTGTCGTCATAGTCAATTGTGCCGTCTGCACTCTCATAGGCTATTGCACATCTTCGGTTTATGCCCCTTATAATTTTGTGTATTTCGTCCTTGTCTGTTGTATCTTTTGCACGGTTTAAGACAACCATTTCCGCGGTACTGAGCTTATCTACCATAAGTGAACGCATATTTGCATTATATGTGCCAAAGCTTACGGCATCGGCAAACATTATATCCTGATAGATAAACCACTTCGGAGGAAGGGCTTTTTCCAGAGAGGATAGGAGCCACATTCCGTTGTATTCCACTATTACCCTTTGGGGGTTGTGCTTTTGCTGAAGCTCTGAAAGATAGGCAAGGGACAACTGCTTTTCTTCTTCCACTATTTCTACAAACACATTTCCGCCCGAAAAACGCGAGGTGTCAAATTCTTCAACACCCTCCTCGCAGAGCAGAAGCAGGGTTCTTTCGCCGTTGTGAAAGCGGACATCTTCCATCGTTTCCTGAATTGCCTTTGTCTTTCCTGCCTCGAGAAAGCCTGTGAATATATAAAGCGGTATTGTCGGTTTCAAATTAAGTCACCTCAAATCCCAAACAGCTCGCAAAGAGCATCTTCGTTAATCTTAGAGCCTATAACACATAGTCTGCCTGTAACGGACGGTAATCCCAAACGAACATCAGGCTCAGCGGGTATATAGTCAAAGTGAATGAATTCATCACTCTCGCCCGATGCAACTATACCTTTTGCACGCAGAATTATGCCGTATTTTTCTTCGTTTTCAAGCTCTTTAAGGATTGTAAGTATCTGATTTTGTGTATATTTCTTTGCAGTTTCCTTGCCCCAGCTTGTAAACACCTCATCTGCATGGTGATGGTGATGATGCTCGTGGCAATCGCAATCATGGTCATGGTGATGGTGCTCGTGGCAATCGCAATCGTGGTCGTGGTGATGGTGCTCATGGCAATCGCAATCGTGGTCATGGTGATGGTGCTCGTGGCAATCGCAATCATGGTCATGGTGATGATGCTCGTGACAATCGCAATCATGGTCATGGTGATGATGCTCGTGGCAATGCTCATCCTTGAGCTTGTCCATTTCTTCTTCGAGGCTAAAGCCATTTTCCATAGCGGACAGTATTTCTTTGCCGTCCAGCTTATCCCATGGTGTTGTAACCACCGTGCAATCCTTGTTGTGCTCTCTTATAAGTTCAAGACAGGAATTTATCTTGTCCTCGCTAACATCCTGTGTATGGCTCAGGATTATGGTTTTTGCATTTTCTATCTGGTCTCCAAAGAATTCCCCAAAGTTTCGCATATACATTTTGCATTTTTTTACATCAGCAATTGTTGTATAGCTGTTAAGTACAGCATTTTGTGCACCTACACTCTCTACTGCACGGATTACATCGCTGAGCTTACCTACACCCGAGGGTTCAATAAGTATTCTGTCAGGGCTGAATTCCTTAAGTACCTTTTTCAGCGCCTCGCCAAAGTCGCCGACAAGCGAACAGCATATACATCCCGAATTCATTTCGGTAATCTCTATTCCTGCATCCTTAAGAAATGCACCGTCAATACCGATTTCGCCGAATTCGTTTTCTATAAGCACAAGCTTTTCACCCTTGTAAGCTTCACCGATAAGCTTTTTTATAAGGGTTGTTTTGCCCGCACCGAGAAATCCAGAGAAAATATCAATTTTTGTCATAGCTTCACCTTCTGTTTAGTAATTTAATTTATTCTATCACAAACACGGTTAAAATTCAACACAAATAAATTGACAAAAAACAATATTTATATTACTATATGAATAAAGGAGGTAATGTCAATGGCAGAAATTTTTGGCAAATTAAAACTCGGATTAGAAAAAGGTGCTCAGGCTGTAAGCGTAGGTTCAAAAACAGTTATCAAAAAGTCAGCACTTATCACAAATAACAAAAAACTCGAAAAAGAGATAAAAGATATTTCCGTAAACATAGGAACAAAGCTATACAATTGGTGTGCATTAAACGGCGAGGGAGATATCCCAAGAGATGAATTTATGCCTTTTGTAGAAGAAATCGCCGTTAGAAATGAACAAATCAAAGAGAATAATCTTGCAATTGAAGAGCTCGATGCAGGTATGAACAAGGCAAAGGACATGACCTTTTCGTGCAGTTGCGGACAGAGTAATACTATAGGTGCCTCATTCTGTCAGGGATGCGGTAAGCCTCTGAACTAACGGAGGTGAGGTAATGAATTGTCCCAAATGCAACTTCTTTGTTGAGGAAGGCACACTCCGTTGCCCAAAGTGCGGAGCAACTGTATGTGATGAGGCATGCAATACGGAAGAGCTTGAAAAAACAATGGCAATCCCCGTTGTAAGAACTACAGGAAAGGCTGAGACTGTAAATAATGTAAGACAGACCCCGCCGTCCAAGCCAAAGACGGAGCAAGCTGAAGCCAAGCCAAAGCGCAGTACGGGCAGATGGCAGAGCTTTGTTATAGCCTTTTTAATTACTGCGTTGGTTTGTATGTCGTTGGCATTGGTATATGTGCTTCTTACGAGAGAGACACTTTCAAAAGCTGTGGATACAGAGAGTAATATTACAGATACCAAGCCAAATGATGATAAAATAAAGGAAGAAAAAGATGAGGAGCTTAAGGAAGGCGAAAGCGTGGGCGTTGATGACGAGGTTTATGGTGTGCGCATAGACAGAGAGTATCCGTTTAAGAAAGGTGTTTCGCTAAAGGGCGGAGAGCTTTCGTACAAAACGCTCAAAGGCTCCGATTACCAATGCGATGTTCCCGCAGGATTTGAATTTGTATACGAAAATGACGGCGAAATCCGCTATGCTTCAAACGACGGAGCAGCATATATGGATATAGCCTCTTTTGAAAACAAATCCTCTCTCACGATAGCTCAGATTAAGGATAAGGCGCTGGAGGATATAGGGGGCAGGCAGATTTCCTCAGAAACAGGAGATAACAGATACTCTGTTACAATAGAAAGAGACGGCATAATCTACCACCACAAGTGTATTCTTTCGGGAGATAATATAGTTTATTATGAGCTTGTATATCCGCTTGAGTACAGCGAGGTGTACGATGTGTATGTGTCAGATATTGACGAAACCTTTGATATAGCAGGATAAATTGTAAAAAAATTCTTAAATCGCTATTGACTTTGGTTAAGTCTTGTGCTAGAATAGATATAATTTAATAGCCAAAGGCGTTGAACGGAAACAAGTAGTTATGTTCTTAGTCTCGAGAGAGTTGCCGGTTGCTGCGAGGCAATGACGACGGCATATACGAATACATTCCGCTAGCTGTGCACCGAAGGAGCTTTTAGGCTTTGCGTAGGCTGCAACGGGAGTTCCCGTCACAGAACTAAGGTATTATTTGTACCTGATAAGGCTGCAATCGCGAGGCTGCAGCGAACTGAGGTGGTACCACGAGTTTATATATCTCGTCCTCTGGATTATTTCATGAGGACGGGATTTTTTTCGTCCGGAAAGGATGGTTTTTGTGTTTATCAAGGTTAGTTTGCTGGTTATTTTCTTCGGTGTTATGATAGGTGTGGGACTGTATTGCAGAAAACATTCCACCGATGTCAACGGTTTTGTACTGGGCGGACGCTCTGTGGGTCCGTGGCTTACCGCGTTTGCATACGGAACATCCTATTTTTCGGCTGTAATCTTTGTCGGCTATGCAGGTCAGTTCGGCTGGAAGTTCGGTATAGCTTCCACATGGATTGGTATAGGAAATGCCGTACTCGGTTCTCTTCTTGCGTGGATTGTACTGGGCAGAAGAACAAGACTTATGTCTCAGCACCTTTCAAGCTCAACAATGCCCGAGTTCTTTGGCAAAAGATACAATAGCACAGGTCTTAAGATAGCGGCATCGCTCATTGTATTTGTGTTTCTTATTCCGTATACCGCATCGCTTTACAACGGTCTTTCCAGACTGTTTTCCATGGCGTTTCCGGGCATTGATTACTCAGCCTGTGTTATTATAATGGCAATCCTTACAGGTATATATGTTATAGCAGGAGGCTACATGGCAACTGCTGTCAATGACTTCATACAGGGAGTAATCATGCTTGTGGGTATTGTTGCGGTTATAGGTGCAGTGCTTACCCAAAACGGCGGATTTACAGAGTCGCTTAAGGGGCTTGCTGAGATTGAAGCTGAGGGAATGTCACCAGGAGTATTCAATTCCTTCTTCGGTCCCGACCCTCTCGGACTTATGTTTGTTGTAATACTTACATCGCTCGGTACATGGGGACTTCCGCAGATGGTGCAGAAGTTCTATGCAATAAAGAGCGAGAAGGATATAAATAAAGGAACTGTAATTTCTACTGTATTTGCCCTTGTTGTTGCAGGCGGATGCTACTTCCTCGGAGGCTTTGGCAGACTCTTTACAGACAGACTTACATTCCTCCCCGACGGTTCAATTGAGGGCGGATTTGATGCAATTATTCCGACTATGCTGGAAACACTTCCCGATATACTTATAGCAGTAGTAATCATACTTGTGCTTTCTGCATCTATGTCAACGCTTTCGTCGCTTGTGCTCGCATCAAGCTCAACTCTTGCTCTGGACCTTATTAAAGACCATGTCATAAAGGACATGACCGAGAAAAAACAGATACTTATATTACGAATTCTGATAGTTGTATTTATTGCCGTTTCGGCATTTATAGCACTTAACAAGGATAAGCTCAGCGCGATTGCCGACATGATGGGAATTTCGTGGGGTGCTCTTGCAGGCTCGTTCCTTGCACCGTTCCTCTACGGCCTCTACTGGAAAAAAGCTACCAGAACAGCAGTTTGGGTAAGTCTTCTTTTCGGTTCGGTTATAATGGTTGCGAATATGCTCGCAAGACCTATGTTCCCTGTAATTTTGCAGTCGCCCATTAACTGCGGTGTTATCGCAATGCTCGGAGGACTTGTTATTCTTCCGATTGTAAGCTTTGTTACACCAAAACCCGATGCAAAAGAGACAGAGCAGATGTTCTCTTGCTATGATGTAGAGGTAACAGTACCAATGAAAGAATCCCTAGGTAAATAAGAAAGGAATTTTAATAATGCCTATAACAGAGATATTACAGAAAAATGCAGATTTTTATCCAACAGACATAAGTCTTGTTGAGATAAATCCCAAGAACGAAAATCAAAGCCGTATGACATGGAGAGAGTATTCTCTTATCGAGGCAAACCCCAGAGAAGCATACCGCAAGGAAATAACCTGGAGCGACTTCAATAAACAGGCAAACAGATTTGCAAATCTTCTTCTTTCGAGAGGAATAAAAAAAGGAGATAAGGTTGCAATTCTTCTTATGAACTGCATAGAGTGGCTCCCCATATACTTCGGTATACTTAAAGCCGGTGCCATGGCAGTACCGCTCAATTACAGATATGCCGCAGACGAAATAAAATACTGTCTCGAGCTTGCCGATGCAGATGCGATAATATTCGGACCCGAATTTACAGGAAGAATTGAGCAGATTTGCTCTCGGGTAAAGAGGGTTAAGCTTTGGTTCTATCTCGGAGAGGACTGTCCGACATTTGCAGAGAGCTATGATGAGCTTGTATCGTACTGCTCGTCAAAAAGCCCGTCTATTAAGCTTACAGACGATGATGATGCTGCAATATACTTCTCGTCGGGTACAACAGGCTTTCCAAAGGCTATAATCCATAAACACAGAAGTCTTGTACATGCCGCTATGGTAGAACAGAACCACCACTCGCAGTCAAAGGACGATGTATTCCTTTGCATACCGCCCCTCTATCATACGGGTGCAAAGATGCACTGGTTCGGTTCATTCCTTGTCGGAGGAAAGGCGGTTCTTCTCAAGGGAATCAAGCCCGAATGGATACTAAAGACAGTATCCGAGGAGAAGTGTACAATCGTATGGCTTCTTGTTCCGTGGGCGCAGGATATATTAGATTCCATAGACAGAGGCGAAATAGAGCTTTCGGATTATGATATTGACAGATGGAGACTTATGCACATAGGTGCACAGCCTGTACCGCCAAGCCTTATAAGAAGATGGAAAGGTAAATTCCCAAATCACGCTTATGACACAAACTACGGTCTTTCCGAGTCCATCGGACCCGGATGCGTGCATCTTGGCGTTGAGAATGAGCATAAGGTCGGTGCAATAGGCAAAGCAGGCTTTGGCTGGGAAACAAAGATTGTAGACGAAAACAGAAACGAAGTCGCAAGAGGCGAAGTCGGTGAGCTTGCGGTAAAGGGTCCCGGTGTAATGACAGCATATTATAAGGACGAAAAGGCAACAAACGAGGTTCTTGCGGACGGCTGGCTCTATACGGGCGATATGGCATCTGAGGACAGCGACGGCTTTATATACCTTGTTGACAGAAAGAAGGATGTCATAATATCAGGCGGTGAGAACCTTTATCCCGTACAGATTGAGGACTTTTTAAGAAAGCATGATGCTATAAGCGATGTTGCAGTAATAGGGCTTCCCGATGCAAGACTTGGAGAGATAGCGGCGGCTATAATTCAGGTAAAAGAGGGGACACAGCTCACAGAAGATGATGTGACGGATTTCTGTCTGGAGCTTCCGAGATATAAGAGACCGCATAAGATTATATTTGCAGATGTTCCGAGAAACCCCACAGGAAAGATAGAAAAACCAAAGCTTAGAAAAATTTATTGCGGAGACAGCGTAGTAGCACAGCAGAACGAAATAAAATAATATACAGGAAAGGAAATTGATATGAAAAAGTTATTGCTTGGCAATGCTGCAGTTGCTCAGGGTGCATACGAGGCAGGCGTAAATGTGGTTGCTTCATACCCCGGCACACCCAGTACAGAAATCACAGAGGAAATTGTTAAATTCCCCGAAATATATGCAGAATGGTCCCCTAACGAAAAGGTAGCCGCAGAGGTTGCAATAGGTGCATCAATAGGCGGTGCAAGAGCCATGAGCTGTATGAAGCATGTGGGACTTAATGTTATGGCTGACCCCGTATTTACAGTAAGCTACACAGGAGTAAACGGAGGACTTGTGTTCTGCGTGGCAGACGACCCCGGAATGCATTCTTCACAGAATGAGCAGGACTCCAGACATTACGCAAAGGCGTCAAAAATTATGATGCTCGAGCCTGGCGACTCGCTTGAATGCAGAGATTATACAAAGCTTGCATTTGAGCTTTCGGAAAAGTTTGACACACCTTGTTTTATACGCTTGTCAACAAGAGTTTCCCACTCGCAGAGCCTTGTGGAACTTGGCGAGAGAGAAAATATAGAGCTTAAGCCTTATGAAAAGGATATATCAAAGTTTGTAATGATGCCTGCAAATGCGGTAAAGAGACATGTAGTTGTCGAAGACAGAATAAAGGCATTAAAGGAATTTGCCGAAACCTCAGAGCTTAATACAATAGAAGAAAACGGCTCAAAAATCGGTGTAATAACTGCAGGTATTGCATATATGTATGCTAAAGAAGCACTCGGAGAAAATGCAGATTACTTAAAGCTCGGTATGGTTTATCCGCTTCCCGAGAAGAAAATTCTTGATTTTTGCAAAAACTATGACAAGGTATATGTTATAGAGGAATTAGACCCCGTAATAGAAGAACATTGCAAGTCAATAGGCGCATCTGTATGCGGTAAGGAGTGCTTTACACTTCTTGGCGAATACACACCGTCTATGATAAAGAAAGCAGTACTCGGTGAGGTGTGCGAGCCTTCTCAGCGTGCCGAGGAAGAAATCCCCGTTCGTCCGCCCGTAATGTGTGCAGGCTGTCCCCACAGAGGAACATTCTATGTACTCAAAAAGCTCGGACTTGTGGTATCGGGAGATATCGGCTGTTATACACTCGGTGCAGTTGCACCTCTTCAGTCTGTTGACACTACAATATGCATGGGTGCTTCTGTAAGCGCGGCACATGGTATGGCAAAGGCAAGAGGAGAGGAATTCAACAAAAAGCTGGTTTCCGTAATCGGTGGTTCCACCTTTATGCATTCGCGTATTACAGGTCTTGCAGACATTGTATACAACAAGGGCAACAACACAGTAATTATTCTTGATAACTCCATAACAGGTATGACAGGACATCAGGACAATCCGACAACAGGCTACACAATCCGCAAGGAAGAGACCAAGCAGGTTAATCTTGTTTCACTCTGCAAGGCTCTCGGAATAGAGCATGTTACGGTTTGCGACCCCTTTGACATTAAGAAGTTTGAAGAGGTAGTAAAGACAGAAACACAGAGAGAAGAGCCGTCTGTAATTATAGCCCAGAGACCCTGCGCACTCCTTAAGAGCGTAAAGTATGTGGGTCACTGCGAAATTACCGATAAGTGCAAAAACTGCAAAATGTGCATGAAGCTTGGCTGTCCCGCAATCACAGTAAAGGACGGCAAGGTTATCATAGATCAGACACAGTGCAACGGATGCGGACTTTGTATCAATGTATGTCCCTTTAACGCAATAGAAAAGAGGTAGATATCAATATGACAAAGAATATAATGATTGTAGGTGTCGGCGGTCAGGGCACACTTCTTGCAAGCAGAATACTCGGAAATACAGTTATAAATCAGGGCTATGATGTAAAGGTGTGCGAGGTGCACGGCATGAGCCAGCGAGGCGGAAGTGTTGTTACCTATGTTAAGTACGGCGACAGGGTTTACTCTCCGATAATAGATGAGGGCGAGGCAGATATTATACTTGCCTTTGAAATGCTTGAAGCATACAGAGCGCTTCCTTATCTCAAAAAGGGCGGACAGATAATAGCAAATAATCAGAATATCGACCCCATGCCCGTAATTATCGGTGCAAAGGAATATCCAAAGGATATAGAAAAGAAGATAAGCGAAAAGGCAAATATCAAGACAGTAGATGCACTTTCTCTTGCCAAGGAGGCAGGAAACATCAAAGCGGTCAATGTGGTTCTTATCGGTGTTATGGCAAAAAATACCGATATCCCTTACGAAAGCTGGGTGGAAACCATTAAGACTACCGTACCGCCAAAGTTTCTTGATGTAAACTTAAAGGCATTTGAACTTGGATACAATATATAATAGCACTATTAAACAAAAAGAGCCAAATCATAGCTTTTGTTATGGTTTGGCTTGCTTTGTTTTATGAGCGATTTTGCAGAGGGTGAATTCAATACGATAGCTTCGTACGATATGCGATATCCCGCCAAACACTTAGTATGAATTTTGGGAACCTCCGACCCAAATCTGTGTAAAAATCCCGTCGCGATGACACGCTCACTCAGAGCGAGGCATCGCTAAAATCGACGGACAGCAGCAGTAATGGATTTCCATCGATTTTACGGAATTTTTACTTTGATTTGTGCCGTAGGTTTTGCCCCAAAATTCATAAGGCGTGTTATGCGGGATATCGCATATCGTAAGGATATTCAATAAGTTGCGTCTTGCGGATTTCAAGACAAAACATATGCCTGAAATCAAGCAAAAAACGGAGCAAAATTGCCGAAAATCAATTCCCGCTGCGGTTTCGGTAATTTTAGCGCTGCCAAGCTCTGAGTGAGCTTGTCAGCGCGGCTTCGTTTTTGTGCAGATTTTAGACAGATGTTCTTGAAATACGCACTTAGCAACGATTGAATATCCTCTGGTGAAGCTCATCATGAATTTCACCCTTTACAAAATTATTTATATTCAACATAAAATTACAAAAAAACTACTCTTTTTCTATTTGCCTATTGACATGGATATAAAATAATATTATAATAGTTTCTGTGTGTGAGGGTTTAGTTTAACTAAACTTTCGCCTTACTAATAAAAACTAACACAAATACTAAACTTTTTATTTGAAAATTCAAAACTTTTTGGCATCGGAGCCAAGCGAAAGGAGGCGACAAATACCCTGCCGTCACATAACGGAAGGATATTTGACCCACATGGAAATCGGAAGTAAACTCAAGAGACTCCGCATAAAAAACAATCTTACTCAAGAGGAGCTTGCAGACCGTTGCGAGCTGTCAAAGGGATTTATATCACAGATTGAGCGTGATCTTGCATCTCCGTCTATCTCCACCCTGTCAGACCTTTTGCAGTGCCTCGGCACAGACCTCAAGGACTTTTTTAACGATGCTCAGGACAACAATGTTGTATTTACCAAGGAAGATGTTTTTATTAAGGAAAACAAAGAAGAAAAAAGCATTGTCAACTGGATAGTCCCAAATTCCCAGAAGCATACAATGGAGCCTATCATAATTACGCTTCATCCGGGGGGTACATCGTATCTTGATGACCCGCATGAGGGCGAGGAATTCGGCTTTGTTCTGTCGGGAAATATTACACTCCACCTTGGAAGCGATAAATACCGTGTCAAAAAGCATGAGAGCTTTTATTACAAGACCAATCAGGCACATCACATTGTCAATAACGGCAAGACAACTGCCACGGTGCTTTGGGTGTCTACACCACCAAATTTTTGATTAAGGAGTAAGCCTATGGAACATCTTATTGAACTCAAAAATCTGTGCAAGAGCTTTGATGATACTCAGGTGCTCAGCGACATCAATTTATATATAGATAAAAACGAGTTTGTTACCCTTCTTGGACCGAGCGGCTGCGGTAAATCCACAATACTCAGAATTATTGGCGGATTTGAAACCCCCGACTCAGGCGATGTAATATTTGAGGGCAAGAGTATTTTAAGTACACCCCCTTATGAAAGAACGGTAAATACTGTCTTTCAGAAGTATGCTCTGTTTCCGCATCTCAATGTGGCAGACAATATTGCATTCGGACTCAAGCTCAAAAATACCGACAGAAAAGAAATCGAAAAAAAGGTTAGCGAAATGCTGGAGCTTGTCAACCTCAAGGGGTATGAAAAACGCAGTATAAATGCACTCTCAGGCGGTCAGCAACAGAGAGTTGCAATTGCAAGGGCGCTTGTAAACGAGCCGTCCGTGCTTCTGCTTGACGAGCCTCTTGCCGCACTTGACTTAAAGCTCAGACAGGCTATGCAGCTCGAGCTCAAGAATATGCAAAAGGAGCTTGGAATAACCTTTATATATGTAACTCACGATCAGGAGGAAGCCCTCACCATGTCCGATACGGTTGTGGTTATGAAGGAAGGCACAATCCAGCAGATAGGAAAGCCCACTGATATATACAACGAACCCGTAAACGCTTATGTTGCGGATTTCATAGGTAAGAGCAATATTGTCTCTTCGGTTATGAAAGAGGACTGTCTTGTAAATATCGAGGGTGTTGACTTTGAGTGTGTTGATAAGGGCTTTGGAAGAGACACCGCTGTAGATGTGGTTGTCCGTCCCGAAGATATATACCTTGTCGAACCCGATAAGGGCAAGCTCAGGGGCACTGTTGAGAGTGCAATTTTCAAAGGTGTTCACTACGAAATGTGTGTTATTACAGACGGCGGAGGAAGGTGGCTTGTTCACGATACAACGCTTTTCCCTGCGGGTACAGAGGTCGGAATTCTTGTTAAGCCCTTTGATATCCATGTAATGAACAAGTCTTGATAAGGAGGGACAGCATGTATAAGAAGTCTCTTGCATATCCCCATCTTGCGTGGATGCTTGTTTTTGTGCTTGTACCCATGGTAATAATCCTCCTTTACAGCATAAACATTCTTACACCAAACGGCACGGGAGATTTTTCCTTAAATAATTACATAAAGCTTTTTGAAGATACTCTGTATTTAAGAACATTTGGATATTCGCTTTGGATAGCACTTCTCAGTACGGTTTTCTGCCTCGGTCTCGGATATCCTGTTGCATACATACTTGCCAGCAGAGAAAGAGAACGGCAGAAAAAGGGCAAAAAAAGCAGTACCATGTTTCTTCTTTTTGTCATGCCCATGTGGATGAACATGATGCTCAGAACTTACTCATGGCTTACAATTCTGGAGACAAACGGACTTCTCAACACGGTACTGAGATTTCTGGGTCTTCCCGATGTCAATATTTTGTACACTACGGGTGCAGTAATACTCGGAATGGTATATGACTTTATACCCTTTATGATACTTCCGATATATACGGTGCTTATCAAGATAGATTCAAGCATCAAGGAAGCCGCCGAAGACCTTGGAGCAAATCCCTTAAAGGTATTTATTAAGGTAACCGTTCCTATGAGCCTTCCGGGTGTGGTTTCGGGAATAACAATGGTTTTTCTTCCGTCAATTACAACCTTCTATATTTCAAACATTTTCGGCGGAGGGCATACAATGCTTGTGGGTAACCTCATAGAAAGACAGTTTCTCGGAGCAAGCGACTGGGGTTACGGTTCGGCAATGGCTATAGTTATGATGATTCTCATGTTCTTCTCTATGGGAATTATGAATCTTTTTAACAAAGGAAACAAACAGATGGATATATTCTGACAGGAGTGAGACAGTAATTTGAAAAGAAAACTAAGAAAATTTTTTGAAAGCATATATCTGTACAGCATATTTATGTTTCTGTATGTACCGATAGCGGTGCTTATGGTCTTTTCATTTAATGAATCCAAATCCAGAGGAGTCTGGGGAGGATTTTCGCTCAAATGGTATGCGGAAATGCTCAATGATTCTTCTCTTATGTCTGCACTTTCCACAACTCTTATTGTCGGAGTTCTGTCGGCATTTGTATCATGCGTCATAGGAACAGCCGCGGCAATAGGAATACACGCTTTCAGAAAGAAAAGACTAAGAAACTTTATAAATACAGTTACAAATTTGCCCATGGTCAGCAGTGAGCTTGTAATCGGTGTATCGCTTATGATGCTCTTTATAGTGCTGAGGATACCGAGCGGTATGCTTACCATGCTTCTTGCACACATCACATTCAATATTCCGTATGTGATACTCTCTGTAACACCCAAGCTCATTCAGCTTGATAACAATCTGTATGAAGCGGCGGTTGACCTCGGTGCAAGACCGTGGGAGGCATTTAAGAAGGTCGTTCTGCCCGAAATAATGCCGGGTATTATTACGGGTCTTCTTATGGCGTTTACCCTGTCTATAGACGATTTTGTAATCAGCTTCTTTACGACGGGCAACGGAGTGAGCAATCTTTCTATTTATGTATATACCACAGCAAAGAGACTCAATCCAAAAATCAATGCACTTTCTACCGTTATGTTCCTTGTGATAATGCTTTTGCTTTTTGTAATAAATAAGCGGACTTCCAAGGACAATGACAATGTACTTATTAACTAAGCACACGGGAGTTGAACCCAGTATGGTTTTAAGATGACAATTTTAGTCAATCCCGCATAAAATCTCTTGAAAATACGAAAGTATTCCCTGCGAGATTTTACTTGTCTTGACACAAGATTGGCTATCTTAAAACTCTTCGACCTTAAATGCATAAAATTTAGTATAGTTTTTATGCGGAGGACGAAGGAAGGCTGACGCCTTGCGAGGACGACAAATGAAAAGTGTGCAAATTTTAAAAATTTAAGGCATACGGGGTTCGACTTCCGTGTGCTTACACGGAGGTATTCAAATTATGAAAAAGATTTTAGCTTCTATTCTCTCCCTTGTGCTTCTTGCATCGCTTTTTACAGGCTGTGAGAAGAAGACGACAATATATGTGTACAATGTAGGCGATTATATAGACGAAGAGGTAATTTCGCTTTTTGAAGAGGAGTATCCCGAAATCAAGGTCAATTACGAGACCTTTTATGCCAATGAGGAAATGCACGCAAAGGTTATGAGCGGAAGAACCGCATATGATGTTGTGTTCCCGTCCGATTGTATGGTAGAGCGCATGATAAAGGAAGGAATGCTCAATAAAATCAATCTTGACAATATTCCCAATTATAAAAATATAGGCGACCAGTACAAAAACCATCCATACGACCCAAAAGGAGAATACAGTGTTCCGTATATGTGGGGCACAATGGGCATACTATACAACAAGGACATGGTTGATAAAGAGGATGTAAAGAGCTGGCAGGCAATATTCAGCGAAAAATATAAGGGCGAAATCTTTATGCTCGATTCTGAAAGGGATATGATATCCATAACCTTAAAGAGCCTCGGCTATTCCATGAACAGCACAAACGATAAGGAGCTTAAGGAAGCAGAAAAGGCACTTACAGAGCAAAAACCGCTTGTAAAGGCATACTGCGGAGACGAGGTTAAGGACAAGATGATAGCAGGCGAGGGTGCAATGACTATCGCATGGTCAGGTGATGCGTTCTACTGCATGGAGCTCAATGACTCGCTTCGATACTCCGTACCCGAGGAGGGCTCAAATCTGTGGTTTGACAGCATGGTAATTCCAAATACCAGCCGTCATCAGAAGGAAGCAGAGCTTTTCATCGACTTCATGTGCAGACCCGAAATTGCAAAGATGAATGCGGAATATATCGGCTATTCAACAGCTAACGAGGAAGGAAGAAAGCTTCTTGCCGATGAGGTGAAAAACAATCCTCTCCGCTACCCCGATATATCAAAGACAGAAAATCTTGAGGTATTTACCTATGACCCTGAGCTTGTAAAGAAGCATACGGATATATGGAGCAGAGTAAAGGTTAATTAAAAAATTTATAAAATGCTTGCATTTTTGTTATATACAATATATACTATTATATATTGTTAAGGAGGTGAAATGAATGGAGTTTGATAAGATTAAGGAAATTCTTGTAGACCAGCTTAATATTGATGAGGCTGATATTACAATGGACGCATCGTTTATTGATGACCTTGGTGCAGATTCTCTCGACATAGTAGAGCTTATTATGACTATGGAGGAGGAATTCGGTATCGAAATTCCCGAAGACGAGGTAGAAACGCTTACAACAGTAGGCGCTGCAGTAGAATATATCAAAGCAAATTCATAATTTTATCCAAAATGGAAAAAACGCAAGGGGACTAATATGGCTGATATCAAGGAATTGGAAAAAAGTCTTGGCTATACCTTCCGGGATAAGACGCTTCTTAAAAATGCTCTGGTTCATCCCTCTTATCTCAATGAGAGAAACGTAGAGAGGATTTATTCAAATCAAAGACTTGAGTTTTTTGGGGATTCGGTTTTGTCCTTGGCGGTAAGCGAATATATTTTTACTAATCTTAAGACATATCCCGAGGGCAGACTTACGGAGCTGAGAGCCAGACTTGTTTGCGAAAATTCGCTTGCAAAAATGGCACGAAAGCTTAATTTGGGAAAGTATCTGGAGCTTGGCAAGGGTGAGATAAAGTCGGGCGGAAGAGAACGCTCATCAACTCTTTCCGATGCCATGGAGGCGGTAATTGCCGCGGTGTATATAGACGGCGGATATGAGTGTGCAAGAAAGCTTGTCATAGACAATCTTTTGAGTGACATAGAAGAATATACCGAGCTTAACACCGTGACAAATTATAAGTCTGGTCTTCAGGAGCTTGTACAGTCGAGGGGGATGTCGCTTTCTTACAAGGTCATAACAGAGACAGGTCCCGAGCATGCCAAATGCTTTGAGGTGTCTGCACTTGTAGACGGCAAGGAAATTGCCAGAGGCAAGGGAAGCAGTAAGAAAAAGGCTGAGCAGGAGGCTGCGCGTTTGGCGTACATTAAATGTATTTAATTGTTTGGCAGAGGTCGGTTTATATAACCGGCCTCTTAAATTTTATAACACAAAACATAAAAAGCTTCTTGATATATATAGAAAAATTTAGTATAATTATAGTAATAAAATATATAAAGAAGGTAATATAATGATTTTTTCAAAAGCTGATATACTTCTGCCAAAAAATGCAGATATGAAAAAGTGGGCAGTTGTTGCCTGCGACCAGTACACATCCGAGCCACTGTACTGGGACGAGGCGGACAAGATTGCGGGGGACAGCCCCTCTGCCATGAGGCTTATTCTTCCCGAGGTTTATCTTGAGGCGGACGATGTTTCCGAGCGTATTTCTTCGCTTAACAAAAACATGCAGAAATACCTCGATGACGGTGTTTTTGAAAGCACAGGAAAGTGCTTTATATATGTGGAAAGAACCTTAAATAACGGCTCTGTGCGAAAGGGAATAGTAGGTGCAATTGACCTTGAGGAATATGACTATTCAAAGGGAAGCTCATCCAAGGTCCGCGCAACCGAAATGACAGTTGTAGAAAGAATTCCCCCCAGACTCAAGGTGAGGGAAAATGCGTGTGTAGAGCTTCCGCATATTATGATTCTGGCAGACAATCCCGAAAAGGATATAATAGAAGA
Organism: Clostridia bacterium; assembly: GCA_045660605.1. Classification (GTDB taxonomy): domain Bacteria; phylum Bacillota; class Clostridia; order UMGS1810; family UMGS1810; genus RGIG8748. The sequence continues at coordinate 4,354 of JAZREC010000007.1, read as the reverse complement.
GGTCGGAAGAAGAAAGGACAGCTTCCAAAAGCTCTATGATTTTGACCTTATGATGAATTCGGGTCATATAACAGGCTATAAGATAGACGAAGATACTTCCCGCTATCTTGAGGAAAAGCTCGGTGCACTCGATGATACAGAGGTGTTTAATTCAAGGTACGGTCTTAACGAAAAAACACCTCTTGTATATGCAATGGGAGACGGAAACCATTCTCTTGCAACAGCAAAGGAATATTATAACAAGGTTAAGGACAAAGTAATAGACGGAGATGCAAATCTTGCCCGCTATGCACTTTGCGAGCTTGTAAACTTACATGATGAATCTCTGGAATTTGAGGCTATACACAGGGTTGTTTTTGATGTTGACTGTGCACTGTTTGAAAATGCACTCAAAGAGGTTGCAAAGATGGGTGAGGGAGACCAGAGCTTTGTTCTTGTTCATAATGGCGAGGAAACCGTATGGCACATTACAAATCCCACAGCCAATATAACTGTAGGGTCTATTCAGAACTTTATAGATGAGTATCTTAAGACACAAAAAGGCAAGGTGGATTACATACACGGAGAGGATGTAGTAAGAGAACTCTCGTGCGGTGAAAACTATGGAATAATACTTGATGCGATGGATAAGAACGACCTTTTTAAGACTGTTGCAATAGACGGTGCACTTCCCCGAAAGACATTTTCCATGGGTGAGGCATGCGACAAGAGATTTTATGTAGAGGCAAGACTTATCAAAGGTTAATCTTGACAATATAACAGTATATGAGGTATAATATATTGTTAGTATCAGTAGGGGCGGGGCTCTGTTCCGCCCGCAAAAAATGGGGTTATTTAACCTTTAAGGAGGCAGAAAAAATGTCAGGACATTCCAAGTGGAATAATATAAAGCACAAGAAAGAAAAATCCGATGCCCAGAAAGCCAAGATATTTACAAAAATGGGCAGAGAGATTGCAGTTGCCGCAAAAGCAGGCGGTGCTGACCCCGAGGTAAACGGCAGACTTAAGGACGCTATTGCAAAGGCTCGTTCCTTCAATATGCCCAATGATAACATTCAAAGAGTTATCAAAAAAGCTGCAGGCGACCTCAATACCGATAACTATGAGGATATCACCTACGAGGGCTATGGCATAGGCGGAGTGGCGGTAATTGTAGAGACTCTTACCGATAACAGAAACCGTACCGCAGGGGACCTCAGACACTATTTTGATAAATTCGGCGGTAACCTCGGTACAAACGGCTCTGTAAGCTGGATGTTCGATACCAAGGGAATGATTATCGTAGCAAAGGGAGATACAGACGAGGATACTCTTATGATGGATGCTCTCGACTGCGGTGCAGAGGACTTTAACGGAGAGGGAGAATTCTTTGAGATTTCCACCACACCCGAGGACTTAAGAAGTGTAAGAGACGCACTTGAAGAAAAGGGCTATGTGTTTGAATCCGCAAGTGTGGAAAAGATTCCCCAGAACACAATAAAGCTTACCGATGAGCACGATATTCTTATGATGGAAAAGCTTATAGAAAGCCTTGAAGACAACGACGATGTTCAGGAAATTTACCACAACTGGGAAGAATAATTTTTCATAATCTCAAAAAAGAGGAGGATTGTTGTGGAAAGACTTCTTATTAACGGCGGCAAGCCACTCAGGGGCAGTGTGGAAATAAGCGGTGCCAAAAATGCGGCAGTAGCGATAATTCCTGCCACTCTTCTTGTAACGGGAGTTTGCCGTATAGAGAATGTTCCTGATATAAGCGATGTAGACAGTATACTCAGGATGATTACCTCCCTCGGCGCAAAGGTTGAGAGAGAGGATAAAAACACCCTTATCATAGATTCAACCGAGCTTAAGACATATGTTGCAGATCCTGTGCTTGCATCCAAGATGCGTGCTTCATACTACCTTATGGGTGCACTTGCGGGCAGATTTAAAAACGCCCATGTTCCGCCCCCGGGAGGATGTAACTTCGGTGTAAGACCCATAGACCAGCATGTCAAGGCATTTAAGATGCTCAACTGCCGTGTGGTAGAGGACGACCCGTTCCTTAAGATAGATGCATCATCACTAAGAGGCGGTAATATCTACTTCGATGTGGTGTCTGTAGGAGCTACAATCAATGCAATTTTAGCAGCTGTGCTTGCCCCGGGAAGAACCATACTTGAGAACGCTGCAAGAGAACCGCATGTAGTTGACCTTGCAAACTTCTTAAATTCTATGGGAGCACAGATAAGAGGTGCAGGAACCAATGTAATCAAAATTACAGGTGTACCTCAGCTAAACGGAGGAACCTATTCAATTATTCCCGACCAGATAGAAGCGGGAACATATATGTTTGCCGCTGCGGCAACAAGGGGAGATGTTGTAGTAAAGAATGTAATCCCCAAGCACCTTGATGCAATAACTGCCAAGTTCATGGAAATGGGCTTCGGTGTAGAAGAGGGCGATGAGGAAGTCCGTATATATACAGACGGTCCCGTAAGTCCCATAAATATCAAGACAATGCCCTATCCCGGATTTCCGACAGATCTTCAGCCTCAGGCAGTAGTTATGCTTGCAACCGTAAACGGTACAAGCGTGGTTACTGAGGGTGTATGGGATACTAGATTTCAGTATGTGGACGAGCTTGTCAAATTCAACGCCAAGGTTTCTATAGACGGCAGAAATGCTGTTATCAAGGGCGGTGCACCGCTTACACCTGCAAAGGTTGTTGCAACAGACTTAAGAGCAGGAGCGAGTATGGTTATTGCGGCTCTTGCGTGCAGCGGAGTGTCGGAGATAGAGGAGCTTCGCCATATCGACAGAGGATATGAGCATATAGTGGAAAAGCTCGAGGCACTCGGCGCCGATATCAAACGGATAGATGATTAGTTTTTGCACATTATTTAGCTCAAGCAAGGGCAATTCGATATATGTATCGGACGGGAAGACCAATCTTCTTGTAGATGCAGGTGTAAGTGCATCAAAGATAATAAGCTCGCTTTCAGAAATCGGTGTTTTGCCAAGCGAAATAGACGGTATACTCGTAACACATGAGCACTCAGACCATGTGTCGGGACTGGGTGTTCTCACCCGCAGGTATTCCATACCCGTGTATGCCAACCACGCTACATTAGATGGCTTTGCAAGCGGACCGTATGCACCAAGCTCAGATTGCATAAGACCGATTGTAACGGGCATGGAATTTGAAGTCGGAAGTGCCGTTGTAAGAGCTTTTGGGACACCGCACGATTCTGCGGAGTCCGTAGGCTATACAATTACAATGGACGGAAGAAAGCTGGCCGTAGCAACCGATACAGGCTGTGTTACAAAGAGTATGCTTACCGCACTTGCAGGAAGCGAGGCGGTTGTTATAGAAGCAAATCACGATGTGGATATGCTTAACAGCGGTATGTATCCATACCCATTAAAAAAGAGAATACTTTCCGACAGCGGTCACCTGTGTAACGAAAATTGTGCGTGGCTTGCCACCCAGCTTGCTCTCTGGGGCACAAAGCATATTGTTCTTGGACACTTAAGCGAAAACAACAATACGAGTGAAAAAGCATATAAGGCAGTACATACTATGCTTTCGGATAACGGCTTTGAGGTTGGCAGGGATGTGTTTCTTACTGTTGCAGGTGCAAATGAGATTACGGAAATATTGTAAATTACAGCGATATTTATAAATAATCATCAAGTATAGGGACGATGTCAACATCGTCCTGCTTTTTTTTCCAAGATAAAAAACAGAAACCGCATTTTCATGCGGTTTCTGTGTGTTTATTCCAGTTCTATAAGTCCGTAGTTTCCGTCTTTTCTCTTGTACACAACATTTTTGTCCATTGTGTCGGAGTTTTGGAATATATAAAAGGCATGGCCGAGAAGGTTCATCTGAAGTATTGCCTCTTCAACATTCATCGGTTTTGCGGAGTATGTTTTGGTTTTTACTACCTTGAATTCCGCCTCTTCTTCTATGTCCCCAAATTCGGGAAGCTGTTCGAATGCACCTGCCCTTAATTGCTTTTCGAGACGGGTTTTTTGCTTTCTTATCTGTCTTTCCAACACATCCTCGACTCTGTCTATGGATGCATACATATCAGGTTCGCTGACTTCTGCACGGTATATTATTCCGCTGTGATGGATTGTAACTTCTATTATATGGTTATCCTTTTGAACGGACATTGTGACATCAGCAGTTACCTCGTCTCCAAAAAATTTGTCAAGCTTGGAAAGCTTGCCTGTAGTATACTCTCTGAGACCCTCGGTGATGTCAATTTTTCTTCCGGTGATTTTAAGTTTCATACTGATACCCTCTTTCGCTGATAATTTTAAGAAGATGTTCTTCTTATATTATAATTTTACCACATCTTTT
>JAZREC010000006.1:0-1419 GCA_045660605.1 Clostridia bacterium | reverse complement strand
AACATGTATCTCTTGTCAAAGGAAATTACAAAAATTTGGTGTTGACTTGTTAATTCATATGTATTAAAATAAAAGTAACTAAATATGTATTGGAGGTAAAAATATGTTTCCTAAAATTGGTATAAGACCTACAATTGATGGCAGAAGAGGACCTCTTAAGGTAAGAGAATCCCTTGAGGACCAGACAATGAATATGGCAAAAGCTGCCAAGAAATTATTTGAAGACAATTTAAGATACTCCAACGGCGAGCCTGTACAGGTTGTAATCGCTGATACAACAATCGGACGCGTAGCAGAGGCTGCTGCATGTGCAGAGAAGTTCAAGAGAGAGGGCGTTGAGATTACACTCACAGTTACACCCTGCTGGTGCTACGGCTCCGAAACAATGGATATGGACAAGAATACCATTAAGGCAGTATGGGGCTTTAACGGTACAGAGAGACCCGGTGCAGTATATCTTGCAGCAGTTCTTGCAGGACATGCACAGAAGGGACTTCCTGCATTTGGCATATACGGACATGATGTTCAGGATATGACAGATACATCAATTCCCGCGGATGTAGAAGAAAAGCTTTTAAGATTCGGCCGTGCCGCAGTTGCAGCCGCATCAATGAGAGGCAAATCCTATCTCCAGATAGGCTCTATCTGTATGGGTATAGCAGGCTCTATTATAGATACAGCTTTCATCGAGGATTACTTCGGTATGAGAGTTGAGTCTGTTGACGAGGTAGAAGTTATCAGACGAATGTCTGAGGGCATATATGATGAAGCAGAATATCAGAAGGCTCTGGGGTGGGCAAAGGCTAACTGCAAGATGGGATTTGATAAGAACCCCGAAGATATGCAGCTTTCCGATGCAGAAAAGGAAAAACAGTTTGAATTCGTAGTAAAGATGGCTTGCATCATAAAGGACCTTATGAACGGCAACAGCAATCTTCCCGCAGGCTGTGAGGAAGAAATGGTTGGACACAATGCTATTGCCGCAGGCTTCCAGGGACAGAGACAGTGGACAGACTTCTATCCCAACTGTGACTTCCCCGAGGCTATGCTCAATACATCATTTGACTGGAACGGTGCAAGAGAGCCTATGATTCTTGCAACAGAGAACGATGTTCTCAATGCTTTTGGTATGCTTTTCGGTAAGCTCCTCACAAACAGAGCACAGATGTTTGCCGATGTAAGAACATACTGGAGCGGTGATGCTGTTAAGAGAGCTACAGGCTACGAAATAGAAGGCAAGGCTAAGGAAGCAGACGGATTTATCCACCTTATCAATTCGGGTGCTTGCTGTCTTGATGCCTGCGGTGCTGCAAAGGATGCAGACGGCAACGGCATAATGAAGCCCTGGTATGAGGTAACACAGGAGGATCAGGATGCTATAATGGCATCAACAACATGGAACATGGCTGACCTCGGATA
>JAZREC010000005.1:0-12590 GCA_045660605.1 Clostridia bacterium | reverse complement strand
ATAAGGCAAAGAATATCCCCGCCGCAGGCTACTACCTTAAGGACGAGGATAATGAGGACAGCGAGCAGACAAGTCTGTTCTGATAGACTTATATCATAGTACAAGTTCCGTAAAGGCTAAATTAAACGATATGATTCACCAGAGGATATTCAATCGTTGCTAAGTGCATATTTCAAGAACATATACCTTAAATCTTCACAAAAACAGAGCCGCGCTGACTAGCTCACTCAGAGCCAGGCAGCGCTAAAATTACCGAACCGCAGCGGAAATTGATTTTCGGTAATTTTACTCTGTTTTTCTGCTTGATTTAAGGTATATGTTTTGTCTTGAAATACGCAAAAAGCAACTTATTGAATACCCTCTGCTAAATGCTCGTGCGATATGCGATATCCTGCGGGATATCGTATAGCAGGCGAAGAAAATATAATTGTTTTTCCTTAAATAACAAAACCTCTCAAAATACATAATTATATGCATTTTGGGAGGTTTATCTTTTTGTTACTGAATATATATTTTTCCTATATCCGCATAGAAATTCGTAAGATTTACATTTGGTTTGCCCTTGACACGCTGATTGATAAGAAGTGCATCATTCTTATGAAACAATGGTATCTGCGGAACATTTTCCGCAAAGAAGCGGTTAAGGTTATTATATGCCATGCTGAGTGCTTCCTTATCCTTGGCTGAGTTTATATTGCTTATGATATCATCGAGCTTGCTGTCGGAATAGTCGCATATTCCCGAGCGGTTATATGTTGTATGTGTGCTTTCGGGAAGTTTTACAATTGTTTCATCTCCCCAATCAACTCCGTAATCCTCGTGGGTGTCGAACATAAATTTAAGGTCGCAATCCTTTGACATATTAACCTCACCGATATACAGTTGGTAGTCTCCAGAGCTTACTTTTTGAATGTAGGTTTCATAATCCACACCGCTTATATCCGCATTTATTCCTATTGCCCTGAGCTCATCTGCTATATACTTTGCAATGCCCTCTTTATATTTGCTTTCCGTATTATACAAAACAAAGACCTTCATATCCTTTTTGCCCGAAAAAGCATCCGCGGTATAACCCTTATCCTCACTATCGTCGTTTCGGTAGAAATAAGCCTTTGATGATATCGGGGTATCTGCAATTTGCGCATGGGAAAACATTGTTGTATCAGCTATATGCTCTTTGTCTATAACAGCATACAGGCTCTTTCGCAGTTCTATATCCGAAAAGGCTGACGATGTGGTATTTATACCCACATACACATATCCTGTTGTGGTAATTTCATATGTTTTGCATGCGGTACTGTATGGAAATTCTCCCCATCTGCCCCTCTCGGTAGAAATCATATCTGTTTCGCCCGAGTCAAAGGCATACAGCATGGCATCATTATCATTTACATATCTTATATTCACCCTTGGAATATATACAGGGTCTTCCTTATGCCATGAGGGGTTTTTCTCCAGAGTAAGCGAAGAATAAGCATCTTCTGATGCATACTTGTATCTTCCTGTTCCGTTAATTTTATATTCGCTGTTGGGCAGGGAAAAATCATTGTATTTAAGTCCCGAGGATAATATGGGGAAGTCCAGATTTCCAAGGAAATTTGCCATTGGCGACTTAAGCTCCAAAACAACCGCATAATCTCCGTCTGCGCGGTAAAGCGAAACATTATTTAATGCATAAGAATATGGTGTGTCATATGTCCGTATATAATCAAAGGTAGCTATAACATCCTTGGCTGTAAAGGAGCTTCCGTCATGGAATTTGACTCCTTTTTTCAGGGATATACGATATGTTTTATTCTTATCCGACACTCTGTACTCTTCTGCAAGAACAGGAGTAACACCAAGATCCTCGTTAACTATAAAAAGTCCCTCATATGCAAGATACAAAAAATCCCTTATGCATCCGTACTTTGTAGAGAGGGGGTTGAGTGTGTCGGGAGAATACGAGCTTAAGTTGAGTGTTCCTCCGCCCTGAGGTGTATATCCGCTGTCTGCACCTATCCCCTTATTCCCCATGCCTATACAGCCTGTAAGGCAAAGAGAGAGGGCAAGAATTAAGCAAAGAAGCTTATATGCTTTCATAATCTCACTCACTTTCTTTAAGAAGTTCCAGACTAATTGCTCTGTTTGTATCATCGTCAACGGTAAGTATCGCTCCGCAAAGCTTGGCTCTGCCGTCTGCATGTTCAAACTTCTGCGGAAGTGCAGTTATAAATCTGTCTATTATTACATCAGACCTCACACCGAGCACGCTGTCGATGGCACCTGTCATACCGATATCCGTTATATATGCAGTTCCTCTCGGCAGTATACAGTTATCTGCCGTTTCCACATGGGTATGAGTTCCGAAAACGCAGGTTACCCTGCCGTCAAGGTAATATCCCATAGCCTTTTTTTCGCTTGTTGCCTCTGCATGAAAGTCAACTATTATTATGTCGGTTTTGTCTTTGAGCCTGTCTATCTCTCTGTCGCATGCGGTAAAAGGACAGTCTATATTCATTACATTTACTCTGCCCATGGCATTAATCACGCCTATTCTCTTTCCTTTGCAGTTTACTACCGTGCTTCCCTCACCGCAGGTACCCTTTGGATAATTTACGGGTCTTATTACATTGGTCTGGTTTTCAAAAATCTTAATAATATCCTTTCTGCCAAAGGTATGATTTCCCATAGTAATAACATCTACGCCGATATCCATAAGCGTATCATAGTCCGAATAGCTAAGTCCGTTACCGCCCGAAGCATTTTCCCCATTGGCGATAACAAAATCTATATTCTCTCTGTATACCAAATCTTTAAGAGTGTACTTTATATATTCCATACCGCAGGTACCGAATATATCGCCAACAAGTAAAATTCTCATAGATAATTTCCTTTCGTGCTTAAAAAACGAGGCTGTAAAAAAATAGAAAATTATTTTTTTACAGCCCATTTTAAGAAATTTTATTTCGCGTAATCTACTGAGCGTGTTTCCCTTATTACATTTACCTTAATCTGTCCGGGATATTCAAGCTCACTCTCTATCTTCTTAACAATATCGCGTGCGAGCAATACTGTTTCTTCATCCTTGACTGCATCGGGCTTAACCATAATTCTGATTTCTCTGCCCGCCTGGATAGCAAAGGACTTTTCTACTCCGTGGAAGGAGTCTGCAAGCTCCTCAAGCTTTTCCAGTCTCTTTATATATGTTTCGAGGTTTTCTCTTCTTGCACCGGGTCTTGCCGCACTTATAGCATCGCAAGCCTGTACAATACATGCAATAACTGTGGTTGCCTCTACATCGCCGTGGTGTGCTGCAATAGCATGGATAACCTCGGGGGATTCATTATATTTCTTAGCGATATCCACACCGATATCCACATGGGAACCTTCGATTTCGTGGTCAACCGATTTACCTATATCGTGGAGAAGTCCTGCCCTCTTGGCAACCTTAACATCCACACCGAGCTCCCCTGCCATAATTCCTGCAAGGTGTGCAACCTCGGTGGAGTGTTTGAGTACATTCTGTCCGTAGCTTGTACGGTACTTCATTCTGCCCAGAAGCTTAACAAGTTCGGGATGCAGACCGTGAACACCTGTATCAAATGTTGCCTGCTCACCCTCCTGCTTGATTATGGAATCGACTTCTTTGCGAGCCTTTTCCACAGTTTCTTCAATTCTTGCCGGGTGAATTCTGCCGTCTACGATGAGCTTTTCGAGAGCCATTCTTGCAATCTCTCTTCTAACCGGATCAAATCCCGAAAGTACTACTGCCTCGGGAGTATCATCGATAATAAGATCTATGCCCGTTGCGGTTTCCAGAGCGCGGATGTTTCTTCCCTCTCTGCCTATGATTCTTCCCTTCATTTCATCGTTGGGAAGTGCAACAACGGAAACTGTAGCTTCTGCCACATGGTCAGCAGCACATTTCTGAATTGCTGTGCTGATGATTGACTTTGCTTTCTTGTCAGCTTCTTCCTTGGCCTGCGATTCGATATCTTTTATCATAATTGCAGCCTCGTGTCTGACTTCTGATTCTATGTTCTTAAGAAGGTAAGACTTTGCTTCTTCTACCGAGAGACCTGATATTCTCTCAAGTATTTCGAGCTGTGCGTTCTTAACCTTGAGTGTTTCTTCCTTAAGTACATCTACTTCTTTGATTTTCTTATTTAACTGTTCGTCTTTCTTTTCCAGAGAATCTGCTTTTTTATCAAGAGATTCTTCCTTTTGCTGAACTCGTCTTTCCTGACGGTTCATTTCGGACCTTCTGTCCTTGATTTCTCTTTCAAATTCAGTTCTGCTCTTGTGGATTTCGTCCTTAGCCTCAAGCAGAGCTTCTTTTTTGCGGGTTTCTGCTGTTTTGTTGGCATCTTCAATAATTTGTTTTGCCTTGTTTTCAGCGCCGCCTATCTTATTTTCTGCAATCATCTTTCTGCACAGAAAGCCTATACCAAAGCCTGCTATACATGCAATGACTGCAGCTATTATTGTAGTTATCATTAGACTCTTTTATACCTCCTTTTCTTAGTATTTTTATTGCATTTGTAAACCTCATAACATATATGGAACTGCGTTTATGCAAAGTGTATTGTTCACGAAAAAGTCAAAAGCCGAAAATACACCGCATAAGTACATTCCACAGTATATTTTATAATATTTTTGAGTATATGTCAACCGAATTTTGGTTATTTCTCGGATTTTTCTTGCAAATTATTGTTACAAAAAAGAGGATTTTAAGAAATCTGCTTAAAATCCTCTTTTATAATTATTTTGCTCTTACTGCCGCAGTAACTGCATTCTTCATAAGTGTTGCTATTGTCATGGGGCCTACGCCTCCGGGTACGGGGGTAATGGCACCTGCAACGGTGCATGCAGAGTCAAAGTCAACATCTCCGCAAAGCTTACCGTTTTCATCACGGTTTATGCCGACATCTATTACAACCGCTCCCTCCTTGATGTAGGAAGCATCTATCATTTTTGCTCTGCCGACAGCGGCAACGAGTACATCTGCTCTCTTGCACACTTCCTTTAAATCACGTGTTTTAGAGTGGCATATGGTAACGGTTGCGTTTCTGTGAAGAAGAAGCATAGCCTGAGGCTTGCCCACTATATTGCTTCTGCCAACAACCACACATTCCTTGCCCGTAAGGTCTATTCCCGACTCGTCGATAAGCTCCATAACTCCTGCGGGTGTGCAGGGAAGAAAGTCAAAGTTACCTATCATAATCTTTCCTACATTAACAGGATGAAAAGCATCAACATCTTTTTGGGGGTCTATGGAATTGAGAATTGTCTCCTCGTTTATATGCTTGGGCAGAGGAAGCTGACAAAGTATACCATGGATGTCCTCTTTTTTGTTAAGAGTATCTACAAGCTCAAGAAGCTCCTCCTGCGTTGTTTCTTCGGGGAGTGCATATTCCTCCGAGCGGATACCTATATATTCACACGCCTTTTTCTTATTATTTACATACACTCTTGATGCGCTGTCATTTCCGACTATTATTACGGCGAGCCCCGGATTTATTCCCTGTTTCTTTAGCTCCGCTACCTTTTCCTTTAGCTCGTCCTTTATTCTTTGGGACACCTTTTTTCCGTCCAGAATCTGATACATTGTTTTTTCCTCCTGAATATGTTTTATTGTCTCTTATGGGTCTTACAAGGCACTCGGGTCCGTAGCCTATAAGGTCTTCTCTTCCTGCTTTTTTGAGTGCTTTTATTACAAGCGGTATATTATCGGGCACCCTGAATTGAAGCAGTGCTCTCTGCATCCGCTTTTCCTCCATGTCCTTTGGCACATAGACCTCCTTCATGGTGAACGGGTCAAGTCCCGTATAGAACATGCATGTCGATATTGTAAACGGTGTGGGATAAAAATCCTGCACCTGTTCGGGATGAAGATTGTTTTCCTTTATATACAAGGCAAGCTCTATCGCATCATTAAGTGTGCTTCCGGGGTGGCTTGACATAAGATACGGAACAAGAAACTGCTTCTTGCCGAGCTTTTTGTTGATATCATAGAACTTACGGGAAAATCTGTCGTATACATTCCGACCAGGTTTGCCCATGTATCTTAAAACATTATCGGATATGTGCTCGGGTGCTACCTTGAGCTGACCTGATACATGGTGCTGTGTAAGCTCTGTAAAAAAGGTGTCGTCCTTATCCGCAATAAGATAGTCATAGCGTATTCCCGAACGGACAAAGACTTTTTTAATCCCCGGGAGTGCCCTGAGCTTTCTGAGAAGTCCCAGATAATTTTTATGGTCGATTTTAAGTGCGGGACACGGTCTTGGATAAAGACACCGCTTATCCTTGCATGTTCCGTGCGTAAGCTGTTTGTCACACCCCGCACCGTAAAAGTTTGCTGTAGGTCCTCCGACATCGTGAATGTAACCCTTGAATTCAGGATCCCAAACAAACTGCTTTGCTTCGTTTATTACAGACTTTTCGCTTCGGGACTGAACTATTCTGCCCTGATGAAAGGTAAGTGCACAGAAATTGCACTGGCCGTAACATCCCCTGCTGTTTGTTATGCTGAACTTTACTTCTTCTATGGCAGGAACTCCTCCGTCTGCGTCATACATGGGATGCCATGTACGCATATATGGAAGAGAGTAAACAGAGTCAAGCTCCTTGGTATTTAAGGGCATCATGGGTTTGTTCTGCACAAGATACCTGTCATAATGCTTCTGCACAAGTGCTTTGGAGCGAATGGGGTCCTGACCGTCAAACTGAAGCTTGGTAGCCTCAGCGTATTTACGCTTGTTCTCCGTCACTTCCTCGCAGGACGGGATTTCTACATAATCGCCTATACCATCAAGGGATTTCCTCACATAACAGCATCCGTCAACATTGGTATCCGAGAGACTTTTGCCCTCTTTCATTGCATCTGCAAGCTCTATTATCGCCTTTTCGCCCATGCCGTAAATAAGGACATTTGCACGGGTATCGAGAAGTATGGAACGTCGTACCTTATTATCCCAGTAATCATAATGTGCAAATCTCCTGAGGCTTGCCTCTATACCGCCTATAATCATAGGAATTCCGGGGTATGCCTCGCGGATTTTGTTGCAGTAGACTATTGTTGCCCTGTCGGGTCTGAGACCTGCTTTGCCTCCGGGGGAATACGAGTCCTCAGAGCGAATTCGCTTGTTGACAGTATAGTGATTTACCATAGAGTCTATGTTTCCTGCCGAAACAAGAAAGGCATATTTCGGCTTGCCGAGCTTCTTGAACTCCTGGATATTCCTCCAGTCAGGCTGGGATATTATTCCCACCGTATAGCCGTTTGCGACAAGCACTCTCGATATGATGGCATGTCCGAAGCTCGGATGGTCTACATAGGCATCTCCGCATACATATACAAAATCAAGCTGTTTAATATTTAATTTGTCCATATCCTCCCTTGAAACAGGCAGGAATCCGTTTTTTTGCATATCATAACCTCGTTACTTCATAAGCATTTCGTTGTATTGCTCTCTTGTTATAAGAACCTGTCTCGGGCGGTTTCCGTCAAGTCCCGATATAATTCCTCTTGCTTCCATCTGGTCTATTATGCTTCCTGCACGGTTATAACCTATGCGGAATCTTCTCTGCAAGAGAGATGTGGATATCTGTCCGCTGTCTACCGCCATTTCTATAGCCTCGGGAAGAAGCTCATCAGCATCGCCGGGGTCTTCGCCATCGGGCTTATATTCCTCTTCCTTTTCAAGCTGTTCTATAACCGTCGGGTCATATACCGCCTCGCACTTTTCCGTAACGGCATCTACAACAGCCTTTACCTCGCTGTCGGACACAAACGCACACTGCATTCTTGCGGGCTTTGTCTCGCCGACGGGCATATAGAGCATATCGCCCTTTCCTACCAGCTTTTCTGCACCGCCCATGTCAAGTATTGTCATGGAGTCCTTGGCACTTGCAACCATGAACGATATACGGCTTGGAACATTTGCTTTGATGTTACCTGTTATAAACTTAACAACAGGTCTCTGGGTAGCAATAACAAGGTGCATACCTGCCGCTCTTGCAAGCTGTGCAATACGGCAGACATAGTTTTCTACATCGCCCGGTGCTACCATCATAAGGTCTGCAAACTCGTCTATGATAATTACTATTGATGCCATTTTGGCTTCGGGCATACCCTCGGCCTCCATAAGCTCATTGTAGCCCTGAATGTTTCGTACATTGTGCTTTTCGAAGGTTGAATATCTTTCCGTCATTTCCTGAACAGCCCACGAAAGAGCGCCTGTAGCTTTCTTGGGATCCTTTACAACAGGAATAAGAAGATGCGGAATTCCGTTGTATACTCCGAGTTCTACCTGCTTGGGGTCAATCATAACAAGCTTGACTTCGTTGGGGTCTGCCTTATACATAAGGCTCATTATAAGTGTGTTTATGCACACACTCTTACCTGCGCCTGTAGCACCTGCTATGAGTATATGGGGCATCTTGGCAAGGTCCATTATAACAGGAGCACCGCTTATATCCTTACCGAGTGCTACGGCAAGCTTGGACTTATGGTTTTTGAATTCATCGGAGTCTATAACCTCTCTTAAGGTTACCATACTCGGATTGGCATTTGCAATTTCTATACCTATGGTGGATTTGCCGGGTACGGGGGCAATCATTACTCCGCCCTTTGCGGCAAGCTTTAATGCAATATCCTTGGAAAGATTTGTAATCTGGCTTACCTTGACACCTGCGGCGGGTTTTACCTCATAGCGTGTTACGGTAGGACCGCAGCTTATTTCCACAACCTGTGCTTCCACATGGAAGCTCCTTAGGGTTTCCACAAGCTTTACTGCATTTTCCTTAAGCTCTCTGCTCATATCCTGAGAGCTGTCGCTCTCCCTTGGGGGAGTAAGCAAATCAAGTGACGGGTAGCTGTATACCATAAGCTCTCCGCCGTCTGCAATTTCGCTCTCTATTTCCTCGTGCAGAGACCTTTTTTCATCATCAGTAATTGTCTCTTCTGAGGACGGTTTGTCATTATATATATTGATTTCGGGCTCTGCTATCTCGGGGGGAACCTCAGGCTCCCAATACTGCTTTTCGGGAGGCGGTTCGGGAAGCGGGATTTCGTTTGATGTCTTGGGTACAACCGTTTTTTTGTCCTTGTCCTTTTCTATTCCGTCCTTTACCTCGGTAAACATTGAGCGGATTTTTCTTACAAGTGCTATTATAAGCTCTGAAAAAGATATATCAAATATGAGAACAAGCATTATAGCAAGAACTGCCGCAAGAACAACATATGTACAGGCATTTGCCATAAGCGCCTGAAGCGGTTTTGCAATTATTGCACCGAGTATTCCTCCGCCTATATGCTTAAGGTTATGTGCATATACATCCTCCAGAAGCACCTTGCCTGCAAAAATCATATGAAACAGAGCGGTAATATCCAGAAGTGTTATACCTATGAATGTATATTTCTTTGTTTTGCAGTTTCCGTTTGAAGCAAAATAGTGTATTACAAGGGCAATAATTACAGGGGGTATTATGTATGCACCTACACCGAATATTCCCCTCATAACCGAGGAAACTGCGTTTCCGAGTCTGCCTGCACCTGAGGTATATACACATACAAACAGTATTACAGCAAGGGCGGCAAGACATATGGAAACAATTTCACGGGTGTTTGAATTATTTTTTTGGGGTGTCTTTGATGTGGTTTTTGTTTTCTTTTTCTTAGTTTTTTCCATTTTATCACCTTTTATTTACTCTGTTTTTTAGTTGTTCTGAGCCTTTGTATAAATTCAAGGTTATTCTTGGTGCGTACTATGTTGGATATGATATTTTCGGTTATTTCCTGAGGATTGCTGTTTAAGGAACGGCGTATTGCCCATGATGCCTCTTTTTCCGCAGGGTCGAGTATAAGCTCGTCCTTTCTTGTGCCTGACTTGTAGATATCTATTGCAGGGAATATTCTTCTCTCGCTGAGTCTGCGGTCAAGATGTACCTCCATATTACCCGTACCCTTGAATTCCTCAAATATAACATCGTCCATACGGCTTCCTGTCTCAATAAGAGCGGTTGCAAGTATGGTAAGGCTTCCGCCGTTTTCAATATTTCTTGCGGCACCGAAAAATTTCTTTGGTTTATGAAGCGCCGCAGGGTCAATACCGCCCGACAGCGTTCTGCCCGATGGCGGTATGGTGAGATTATAAGCCCTTGCAAGCCTTGTGATACTATCCAGAAGTATCACAACATCCTTGCCGTGCTCTACAAGCCTCATGGCTCTTTCCAGTACCATTTCCGCAACCTTGATATGATGCTCGGGAAGCTCATCAAAGGTTGAATATATTACCTCACCGTTTATGGAACGGCGCATATCGGTAACCTCTTCGGGTCTCTCGTCCACAAGAAGAACTATGAGGTTAACATCGGGATTGTTGGTGCTTATGCTGTTTGCTATGCTTTTTAAAAGTGTTGTTTTTCCCGTCTTTGGCGGAGCTACAATTATACCCCTCTGTCCCTTTCCGATAGGTGCGAGAAGGTCTATGAGGCGTACGGAGTAATCGTCCGAGTCTCTTTCGAGCCTTAGTCTCTCATCGGGATAAACAGGTACAAGCTGGTCAAAGCTCTTTCTCTTTAATGTCTTGTCTATACTGTCTCCGTTTACGGTCTTTACATATATAAGAGCATCAAAGCGTTCACCCTCGTTGGCAGCTCTTGCTATGCCGTAGAGATAGTCGCCCGTCTTAAGATTAAAGCGTCTTATCTGTGTGGGGGAAACATAAACATCGTCAGGGCATGTAAGGTAGTTGTCACCCCTCAAAAAGCCAAAGCCGTCGGGATGAATGTCCAATATTCCCTTTACCTCTGTGGTATTATTCTGATTTTCTGTCTTTGTGGATTTTCGGCAGGAAGCTGCCTCTCTGGAAACGGTATCCTCTGAATTGCATTTGGAAGTATTATCGTCTTTTGTATCAGTGTTGGCATCATCACCTGTCTGTGCCTTTTTGATAAGTTCTTCGAGCTCGCTTTTCTTGAGCTTGGACACAGACTTGATGCCAAGCTCCTTTGCCCTCTCTCTAAGCTGAGCAAGAGTAGAAGTCGTATTTGGCATATATCTTCTCCTTATTTTAATAATTAGGTGACTATAAATAATAATCGTATATTTGCGGGTGGAATAATAAGGCTTTCCGCCTTACAATATTATATCATAAAAACCGCCTTAATTGTATGTACAAATTACACTATATTAGTGATTTTTTTTGGTAAATTTAACAAAAGCCATAATGTAGATTTTTTTTGCGGGATAGTATATAATATAATCAAACATTAAAAGGGGTTAAGGTATGAAAAGAATTAAACATCCTTTTCTCAAATTATTGGTATCATATTTTTATAAATTTACAAAGCAGGATATTATGGGTCTGAGTGCCGAGATGGGCTTTTATCTTCTTACCGCACTCTTTCCTTTCTTTCTTGTGCTCTTTGTCATAGCAACTATGATAAGCCAGAGTATGCAGGATATGCTGTTAAACCTTATAAGCTATCTTCCCAGAGACATGGAAAATCTTATTACGGACATGCTTATGAGCTTTAAGGGAAGCCTTACCCTTGTTATAACCTCTGCGGCACTTGCCCTCTGGTACATGTCCAATGTTATAAGCACGCTCACCAAGGCTATGAACCGCTTTTACGGAGTAAAGGAAACAAGAAACTTCTTTAAGCTAAAGGCAATGTGCCTGCTCTATGCAATAGCAATTATAGTTCTGGTATTCTTAAGCTTTGCCCTGGTTATCTTCGGTCAGGGAACACAATTCCTTTTGGAATACATGGACTATTTCACCTTTATCAATACCGAGAGAGCATGGGATTACTTAAGATACCTTTCTGTTATACTGGCAATATTTGTATCAATAGTAATTATGTTCAAGAGCCTTCCCAACAAAAAGCTGTCTATAAAAGCGGTTGCGGGCGGTTCGGCGCTGACAACTGCCGCATGGTGCATAACATCGTACGGATTTGCGGTATATGTAAATGCATTTTCCAGATATCATGTAATATACGGCTCGCTTGCAAGTATTATCATTCTTGTTACATGGGTATATATATCCTCATTCGTAATACTTCTTGGTGCATCGCTTAACTCATTCTGGTACAGAATATCCGTTGCAAAGAGACTAAAAAGCAAAGCCAATGATGAAAAGTAACTCAAAAAAAGCTCTATTTGGCATGATAATTGATTTTTTTTACAAAATTATCAAAATATTTTCAAAAAACACTTGCCAAAGTCAGTTTTTTTTGATACAATATACCTTGTGTTTATGACCGTATAATTTTAAGGGGGTTGTAAGCATCGCATTACAACCGATAGAATACAGGATTATCAAGTAGGAGGTGCATATATATGGCAAAGTGTGAAATCTGCGGTAAGGGTGTTGCTTTTGGTATCAAAGTCAGCCACTCTCACAGAAGAGCCAACAGAACATGGAAGGCTAATGTAAGACCCGTTAGAACAGTTGTTAACGGTACATCTAAGAAGATGCACATTTGCACAAGCTGCTTAAGAACATTAAAAGCAGGTAAAGCAATATAACATGACTATTATGAATTAAAATGAGGACTCAATTTCAAAATTGATGTCCTCATTTTTCATTTTACAT
>JAZREC010000004.1:0-1888 GCA_045660605.1 Clostridia bacterium | reverse complement strand
CGGGCATTCTTTGACATTACATCAATCAGCGATGAAACTTCTTCATAATCAAGTTCAAGACAGACTCTTTTTTTGACAGTATCCTTTATTCCCTGATGCATGCTTTCTTCAATTGAGATAATACCTCGTTTTTCCATCGTCATTAATACTGATGTGAGATTCTTTGAGGTAATAAGCTCACTGAGTTTGTCAAAAGTTATACTGCCGTTTTCCAAAAGATAAGAATATATCTCGTTTGCTTTTATGGAGTGCTCGATATATTTTTTATTATCCTCACTAATTTGACCCATCAGGGTTATTTTCTTTTTGAAAACAGTTCCAACGCCAACTGGAATTATAGACTTTATTGCAGAAATATAACTGCAAAAGTATCTGTGAACCATAAATTTAACCAGTTCGACAGATTTTTCGTCAAAATATGAATATGTGTCCCTTACCTCGTGAATTTCCTTAAGCATGGAATAATCCGACTTATCTGTAAGCGATATTACATATGCCTCTGAAAGCTTATTGCCTCTTCCGAAAGGCACAATAACCCTTACACCGACTCTTACATCATCGGAAAGAGCTTCGGGCACAAGATAATCATATATATTGTCCGTGGCTTTTGAAAATGTATTAAGTACAACTTCAGCTATCAAGCCGGTGTCCTCCAAAACATATCAAAATTATTCTTCGGTAATATCAATTACTGCTTCCTGCTCAAGAATGTCATTGAGAGTTGTATCGTTCTCTTCAAAAACATCTTTTGATGTTTTAAGAGTAACTTTATTTTCTGCAATTTCATTAACTGCAATACTTACAGGCTTGTCCGATTTGCACTCAACAAACACATTGTCTTTCTTTGAAAAAATCTCTCTTGCTCTCTTTGCGGTTGCAATTACGAGAGTATATTTACTGTCAATTTTCTTTGCTTTCATAAGTTCTGATGCAGATGGTTTTAACATAATTCGCACACCTCTTTAATTAAATTTTTATTTCTTGATATTTTTTGGCTTTCGCCAATTATTATTGAACGGAATGTTTCTACAGCCTCGTCAAGATTATCGTTGACAAGTATGTAATCATAATTGTCTATAAGCTTTACCTCTTCGTGGGCTCTGGCAATTCTCTTATCTATGACTTCTTGTGTTTCCGTATTTCTTTCTGTAAGTCTTTTGCGAAGCTCCTTAAATGACGGCGGAAGAACAAATATGCCTACCGCATCATCAAATGAACGCTTTACCTGACCTCCGCCGTCAACCTCTATTTCCAGGATAACATTCTTGCCTTCGGAAATCATATCGTTAACAGGTTTCTTTGGAGTACCGTAATAGTTACCGCAAAATTCTGTCCATTCTGCAAGACCGTCGTTTCTAATGAGATTTTCAAATTCCTCCCTGGTCTTGAAGTAATATGTTACGCCTTCCTTATCCGTACTTCTGGGTGCTCTGCTTGTTGCAGATATAGAAAGGAAAGAGTTATCATCGGGATATCTCTTGAAATATTCTTCCATTATTGTGCCCTTTCCCGTCCCTGACGGACCTGACACAACAAAAACAGTTCCTTTTTTACTGCTCAATTTCATCCCCCTCATCCTCTGTTTCCATATCCTTACCGCTTATTCGTGCAGCAATTGTTTCTGTTTGTATTGCAGAAAGTATGATATGGTCGCTGTCAGTTATTATTACGCTTCTGGTTCTTCTGCCGTATGTAGCATCTATCACAGTTCCGTTTTCTCTTGCCTCCTGAACCATTCGTTTTATAGGTGCAGACTCAGGGCTGACAATCGCTATTATTCTGCCTGAGGATACTATGTTTCCGTATCCGACATTTATAAGTTTCATATTATCACCTTGCAGTTTATTCTATATTTTGTATTTGCTCTCTAAGTTTTTCTATTTCTGCC
>JAZREC010000003.1:0-1890 GCA_045660605.1 Clostridia bacterium | reverse complement strand
GCAATCTCAATTGACAAATCGTTCATTCTTTCAGGATTGCTGTCTGCTTCCTTAAGGAGAGGGTCAGTAACTGCACAGACTTTTTCTGTAATATAATTGAATGCCTTATACTGGTTTTTGCAAAATACATCGTACAGCCTTTTTGCATCCGCTTCACTCTCATATAGGGGAAGAATTTTTTGCATTGTCGGGATACTCAGTGCCTGTTTGAGAGAACATAGCATTATTAAGTATGCAATATGTATTCTGGAATATCTTTTCTTGACGGGTGCGGGCATGGCCTTTTGCTTGACATAGTTGTTTATCATAGGAGGAGTTATTGTCTGTGACAAATCTCCCGATGAAGGAATATAGACCTTTAAATATTGGTTCATAAGTGCTATAACCTGATCCATATAAAGCTCTATTGTGGGAAGCTCATCCCATGTGGGAAGCTTGTAATTTGTAAGAAGCTGATTCCAGCTTTGCATATGCTTTGCAAATTCTTCCAGCGAGTAACTCATTTTTTTACTTAATTCTCCTTTCGCTCGTTGCTTTAGCAACATATCGAGTGCACAGCACATATCGAGTCTGAAAGACATATCGAAAATTCCGACAGGAATTTATATCGCTGATTTCATCATGATGAAATCATTATAACATCATAAATACCAAAAATCAATATTCTCACAAAAAAATTTTATGTGTTGATTTATTCCGCTTAGTGTGATATTATTATAATGAGAAAATATGTATATTATGAGGTGTATAAGATGGAAAAAAGCAAATTCACCGTTAAACTTCAAAAGATAATAAAGGAATTTAAGCTCGAAGTAATCTACGAGCCCGAGGGCATGAATGATATTCTTATCTCAAACAATGAGGTAAACCGTCCGAGTCTCCAGATGGCAGGATTTTTTGATTACTTTGACAATACCCGAATTCAGGTCATAGGCAAGGTAGAGACTTCCTATCTTAGTCATCTTACAGAGGATAATATGGCGTCTGCTCTGGAAAGATTTTTTGAAAAATCCGTTCCCTGCGTTATTGTAACAAGAGACATGGAGATATCAGATGTTATGATAAACCTCGCAAAAAAATACAATACACCGCTTCTGAGGTCCTCACATTCCACATCAAGATTTATAAGTGCACTTATTGCATTTCTAAATGTCGAGCTTGCACCGAGAATTACAACTCACGGTGTTCTTGTGGAGGTTCATGGCGAGGGTGTGCTTCTTCTTGGCGACAGCGGTGTAGGTAAGAGCGAAACTGCGGTAGAGCTTGTAAAGCGCGGTCACAGACTTGTTGCTGACGATGCGGTGGAAATCAAGAGAGTATCGGATATCTCTCTTATCGGAACCTCACCCGATATCATAAGACATTTCATAGAATTAAGAGGTATAGGAATAGTAGATGTCAAGAATGTTTTCGGTGTCGGTGCGGTAAAGAACACCGAAAAGATAGACCTTATAATCAATCTGGAAATATGGCAGGAAAAAAAGCAGTACGACAGACTCGGCCTTGCTACAGAATATACAGAGCTTCTGGGTATAAAAATTCCCTCACTCACCATACCTGTTAAGCCCGGCAGAAACTTAGCTGTTGTAATAGAGGTTGCCGCAATCAACCACAGACAGAAGAGAATGGGTTACAATGCCGCAGAAGCACTTAATGAAAGACTAATCAACGAGATGAAATCCAGCACAGAAAAAGGAGAATAATATATGTATTATATAGGTGTTGATATAGGCGGTACAGGTATCAAGGCAGGTATTGTCGATGAGATGGGAAATATACTTTTTAAGGACTCAATCCCCACATCAAAGGACGCCGATTATGTTAAACTTGCGGAGGATATTGCAGGCCTTGCAAAAGCTGTTATAGATAAATCGGGTGTAAGTCTTAATG
>JAZREC010000002.1:0-3819 GCA_045660605.1 Clostridia bacterium | reverse complement strand
ACTGCAACAACAATATATATATTGCTTACTGCATCTCCTGTTTCATTACCGTTTTCATCAAGGGGAGCGGAAATTCTTGCATTAAAGCTGAATACTCCGTCATCACTTGCATTTGTCTGGTCTGCAAAGCAAAGAACAGATTTGATGTAATCAGCATCAGCCAAGTCCTTTTGTGCCTTAGCATAGGAAAAATTTCCGTTCTCATCAAGGTGATTTTCCTTTTTGAAAATGCGTACAGATACAGCTTCACCGCTCTCGGCAGAGCCTGTAATCAGCAGCTTGCCGTTTTCATCATTCCTGAATTCAACTGCCTCTCCCATGGCACTTGCAACACCTGAGGTGAGTAGGCCAATTGACAAAAGAATGCTTAAAATAATTTTTTTCATGTTATATATCTCCTCTCGAAGTTATTTATTCAAGTACGAATTTTTTGACCAAGGGACAGAGATTGTCCGTACCATCAATTACCATTATCTGGAGTTTGTCGATTTCCGACTTCTTGACATCGGGAATTGTTATAGCTCCTGTCTTAATCAAATCGGTTTCATTAAGCTGACCGTCAGGAGACTTCACTACTTTTATAAGCTCGTCACCCTTATACAGACAGCCAAATACCAAAAAAGGGGTTTTTTTATTCTCAGGATTATCTATCCTGTAATTGATATCAAGATTCCCGTCGGTGAGCGAAGAAAAATTTTCTACACCGCCATGCTCCTGCAGAAGCTCATAGCCAATTCTTAAATTACCTGCATTATAATTAAGATTATATGTAACTATTATTCCGCTTTCTTCCTTAACCAGAATTGTATATGCTCCGTTGCCCTGTGTTATCTTGAAGGTAAATTCCCACGCGCCATAGGAATCTATAGGCTTCTGGTCCAGATAAAGAATATTATCTACAGAAGTGAACTCATCTTCGTCTATGCCCTTATTAAGAACCACAATCGAGATGCTATCTCCCTTTGTTCCCTCTCCGCTTATGGTTACCTTGTAGGTTTCATCATCCTGCGAGAAGGTTAAATCCTTTTCGGGTCCTGCAATATATACAGGCTTTCTTCCTGTTGTAACGGTAAGAGAACCATCTCCTGAGCCAAGCTCATTTCCGTACATATCATAGCCGAAAAGCTCTGTACCCTCATCTTCTATTGTAACACTGCTTGTATTTGTGTTGCTTTCTGTCTTATTCCAGATCACATATACAGGTCTTTGGTGAATATTGTCATAGAATTCATATATGTAATTACCTTTTGCATCTTCGGTAAAATCTATACTGTCGCTAAGACGAAGGAGCTTATTCATAAAAGCAAATGCCGCATAATTCGGTCGGGCTGATGAAGTCTTTACGATATAGTCATAATCGTCTTGGGGTCTTACCAAAAAGCCTAAGCCCTCCTTCAGATTATACTCAGTGCCATCCAGATTATAGAGATATATGCGGTCAACAGCACCGTCATGTCTTTGTTTGGTAAGAAGACGGACATTATACAGTGCCTGTTCCTCCTGACTTAAGCCTGCCTGCATATTAAAGTTAAATTCATCGAGATAGAGCTCCTGATTATCTCCGTATGTATCTATAAATCCGTTAAAACGGTTTTCATATGTGTTAAGAGTTCTGATTTCACCGCTCGTATCGCTTCCGTTGCAATAGGTATGAAAGCTTAAGACATCCATATAATCTGCTGCATCGTAGGTATCAAAAAGTGTTTCTGAAAAATTAACGGGGGATGAGTTCATGTCAAATACACCGCCCACCACAATTGCATCGGGGTCTGCGTTTTTAACCGCCTCATATCCAGCCTTAAGAATGTCGGAATAATCCCTTGCGGCTTCCGCAGCAATAGTGTCGTTAGTTATATCATAACCAGGATAACTCAAACCATATTCGTTATAGATTTCCCAACATTCTACATAGTCTTTAAGCTGAGTGACAGTATATTCTACATAATCAGAATATTTTTCAAGATAGCCTTGGAAATTATCCTCAGTGGAGCCTGTTCTCCATGGCTTATAATTTGGATAGATGTCTGTGCGTCTGTTACCAAGAGTAGCCATAATCTTAAGGTTATTTTTCTTAGCTTCTTCAATCAGAGTCATGATAGAGCCGGGAATTACATACTGACCTTCGGACTTTTCTATACTTTCCCATCCCAGAGTTGTTCTTATAAAACCGACACCGCTTCTTTTTGCCAGATATACATAGTCTTTTACAGTATCACTACTGTACCTTGCAGCATGTGTATTGATACCTAAAAAGTTATTGTTAACCCCGTCCAACGAGGGCTCATTGCTACCTCTGGCGTTTATTCGCGAAAGCTCTGTTACATCGCTTATAACCAGTCTGTCTCCATTATATATATCCGCCGAGACTTCATATAAGCCAAACGGAAGATTAAGCTCCCTCAGGTCAAGATGTTCTGTACGGGACACGGCTCTGCCGATAGACACCGTTTTTTCCGTCTCATACTCTTCAGATGTTAATTTATCAACAAGAGTAAGCTTTACGGTTAAGTCCCCGTGATTTACTGCAAACGGATTTTCTAATATCATATCGAGTATAATGGGGTCATTATTAAAGAAAATATTTCCTACATTCTCACTGTCAAGAGTGAAAAACAGTTCTCTTTCCTCACCGTAATAAACATTTGCTGAGGCTATAATAACCTCACCCTTTGATGTACCCATATATGAGCTTTTCACAGAAATGGATATATTCTTAAGAGGTGCGTTTCCAAAGTCAACAAGTCTGGGTTTTTCTAAAACAAAGGTGTGTGTCTTCCATGTACCGCTTCCTGTAAGAGTTATCACTCCTGCATTCTCATTATGGTGATTTTTCGAAATGTAAAAAACACAGAATTTATTTCCTGCATCCGAGCTGTCTCCGTCATAGTAGCATACATCCATAAGAACATCCCGATTTCCGTTAAGCTCATGCATATAGCTGTTTGCCAGATTGATGCAGATAGTATTAAAGCTGTTTGTAGGTGTAAGACACCATCCGCTTTTTCCTGATACCGCCTCTACAGGTGCATTGTCGTTATGATGTCCTTCTATATATGCCAATGTGCCCGAAAGCGAATATGTAGGCGTAACACCATCAAATTCTATAAGACATGTATTCTCTGACGCATTTGCAGGAAGTAAAGGAAGTATCATAATGAGTATTAAGAACATAGAAAATACTTTTTTCATATTTACTTTACCTCATATTGTTATTTGTGTTTGTGAATGGGCGGAGAAGGCTCTCCGCCCTACACTAATTTTAAGGAAAATTCAAATTCTCAATTTTACAATCTAAATTATCAATTTACTGAGCGGGATAGCTCTTTATGAGAGGTGTCATTGTTGTAAGACCGTCCCATATGAATGCTTTAACTGAGTCATAGCTGACTGTTTTCTTGATTGTAAATGTATGTCCTACCGATGCGGGTGTTGCCTGATTATTGGCTACGGTAACCACCTGTGAATCAGAAGCAACCAGTTCATCATCATTATAGAAAGCATAGATAACAGTTATATTCTTTGCATCTGCCAATGTATTAACTGCATTTGCAGTTACATTGATTTCAGCATCCTTATTGATTGTACCTGAAGAAGCAACTGCATTTCCTTCTGCATCTGTAACAGCAAAATCAGAAAGTGTGAATACGGGGTCTGCTTCGGGTTCAGAACTACCCCCTGTAACTACATAACTGCAGTAATTGTCTATCTGGAATATAAAAGGTGCGTTACCATTGCTAATATTAAATCTCAACGGTTTAAAATAATCTCCTGCTATATTTTCAAGCACTTTGTTTTCAGTGCCGTCTATATATGTTGTAA
>JAZREC010000001.1:0-1317 GCA_045660605.1 Clostridia bacterium | reverse complement strand
GGTTCTGTTAAAGATGAAAATGGCAACGGCGTTATGAAACAGTGGTTTGAAATGACTGACGCAGACTGCGATGAAGTTATGAAGAATACAACATGGAACATGGCTGACCTCGGATACTTCAGAGGCGGCGGATTCTCATCAAGATTTCTTACCAAGGCAGAGATGGCTGCAACAATGATAAGACTCAATCTTGTAAAGGGTCTCGGTCCCGTACTCCAGATTGCAGAAGGATGGACAATTGACCTTCCCGATGAGGTTTCGGACAAGATATGGGCGCGTACAGACTATACATGGCCTTGCACATGGTTTGCACCCAGATGCACAGGCGAGGGCGCATTCAAGACTGCATATGATGTTATGAACAACTGGGGAGCTAACCACGGAGCTATCAGCTACGGACATATCGGTGCAGACTTAATTACTCTCTGCTCAATCCTCAGAATACCTGTTTGCATGCACAATGTACCTGAGGACAAGATTTTCAGACCTGCTGCATGCAACGCATTCGGTATGGATAAGGAAAGTGCAGATTACAGAGCTTGCCAGACATACGGACCGCTTTTCAGATAATACTTAATATCATATAAAAAATAAGGGCTGTTAAAAAGTCGGAATGACTTTTTAACAGCCCTTATCTTACTGTGCAACACCTTCAAACTTATATCCAAGCTCTGTTATAATGTTCTCAACCTCAACCGCATCCGTAAGCTCATCGCTTGTTATTGTTACTGTCTTTTCGTCAAGGTTTACACTCACCTCGCCAAGCTTTGAGAGAGCCTGCACGACCCTTGAGGCACATTTTTCGCACATCATACCGTCAACCTTTACGGCAAGGGCGAACTTTGCATCCTTTAGTTTTTTTGCTTCCTCATCTGCTTTTTTTGCGGCAAGATAGGATTCCTTTCTTGCTTTTACATAGAAATAAGCTGTAATTGCAATAAGTATTACAAGTACTATTATTTCTATAATCCGTCCCAGTGGATTCATAGATTTCTCCTCCTTTTAGTGTTCGTATAATTTATACAAATCGGCATATTTACCGCCAAGCTTTAGAAGTTCGTTGTGTGTTCCCTCTTCTTCAATGCCTTTTTCCGTAAGGACTATTATCCTGTCTGCATTTTTTATTGTTGTAAGCCTGTGTGCTATGGTAAGGGTGGTTCTGTCCTTTGACAGCTTTTCGAGGGATTTTTGTACTATCAGTTCACTCTCGTTATCAAGAGATGATGTTGCCTCGTCAAGTATAAGAATAGGGGGATTTTTTACAAAGACTCTTGCTATGGAAAGCCTTTGCTTTTGTCCTCCCGAGAGCTTTATACC